>CAZLMS010000164.1:0-5148 GCA_964560645.1 uncultured Flavobacteriales bacterium
TTAAACAACTTCTTTCCGTATTCTCAATCTTTTTCATCCATTTATATTCTGAATACTGATATGCAAAAAATATAACAGCTATCCAAAAAATTGTCCCGGCTATTAATAAAATCAGGCGCTGTCTAAATTTTGTTTTGTAATTATTTTCACGAAGTTCTTGTAATCCACTGTCAAAAAACTTGAAAAGATCATATGGCCCAAAAAAGAAAATTCCAATCTGTTCCAGTAAAGTATATTTTTCAGATTCATTTCTTTGTTCATCTCTTTTTATAGCCTTTTCAAATGCTTTTTTTTGTTTCCTATAAGTTTTCAGATTTTCAAATTTTTCTTTTATTTCATTATCGTTCAATCCCAATTTATGTAATTTCTCGATAGCCTCATTTTTCAATTCGTCAATTTCGACTGTATTTGCTATAATTATCAACCAATCTATCTCGTCTTTATAAATTTTATTCTTAATCATGGTCTTTTTTTGCATGAGGCACAAAGTTTAGTATATGGCAAGTAGGGCAGTAGAAAGCGATAAACTTTCAAGTTTGCACTGAGCCAAAACGTTGTATTTTGTTTTTAATTTATTCATTCTTAAAAGCCAAATCAACGATTTGGCGGTGTTTGTAAATAGCACTGAACTTTCATAAACCACCGAACCCCTATTTGCTATATACAGTGTTATGCCTTGGCTTTTTATTTTGTAATTCAACTTGTCGTAAAATAATTAATTATCAGATTGTTTCCATTTCGCCACTTTATCCATCCTGATTTTATCGGTGTTTTGCTGTCCGTGAAATTTTCATCACAGTAGTCAGGTGTTGTAATTTCAATCCAATCTCCTTTCATTGATTTGACGACAAAACAGTCAGTTCCTTGATACTCGATTTCTTGAGAATCTTCATTTGGTTCTGTTCTGATTTTTTGAGGGAAACTGGAAAGTCGAGCCACTCCGAACATATCTTTCAAGTATTCTTCCCAATTCTTGAATTTTGTTTGCTCCGCCTTTTTTAGCCAATAATTTTTTCCATTTTCATTGTTTACTATAATCTCAAACCAATTGTCAGTTCTTGTTAAACAGCGAAAAGTAAATGCAGAATAGTCCAACCAAAGTACTTCTGGCTTCAACCATTCTTTTTGTTTGTCAAGGTCTTTAATATTCCAACTATTAATTGTCCTGTCGTTAAAAAACTTAACAACCTTAACAGGTTCACTTTGTAAAGTGTCCGAGTAAAACTCCAACACAGTTTTGTCGTCAAATTCGATTGACACAAGTCCAATTCCAAGGTCGGCTTGTGACCAAACTTGGGTCGAGAATAAAATCAGTATGTTAATTATTAGTAGTCTCATTTTTTCGCTTGCCCACAACGGCCCTGGCTAAGAAACGTGCGGGTTTTTGAATGTATATTTGTCAGCCGAGCACCAAGTTTTGTTATGTATTTTAATGTTCACTTTACTGTGTCAGCCCGCATGTTTTCTTAGGCAATGTCACCACTAAAGCTTTTTAATTTTTATATCCGAGTTGTTTTGCTTTTTCCTTGTCTTTTTGAGCCTTACTCTTTTTGCCCATTTCCTCGAAACATAGTCCTCTCCAGTAATAGATTTCTCCCATACTCAGTGCCTCAAATGGGTCAAGTTGATCGTTGAATTTCATTGCTTTTTTGTAGTCCTTTATTGCTTTCTTGTATTGTCCAATAGCATAGTAACTTAATCCTCTTTCAAAATGCACCTGATGGTCTTTTGGCTGAAGCTTTAAGGATTCTGTAAAATCCTGGATTGCATTTTTATTCTCGCCTCTCAAGCGGTAAATAATACCTCTGTTAAAATACGGATATGGGTCTGTTGGGTCAAGTTTAATCGCTTGAGTATAATCGTCCATTGCTTTATTATAGTCGTCAAGAAAGTAGTAGTAAAGCGCGCCTCTATTATTGTATGAGGGTACGTAATTCGGGTCAATAGATAACGACTTGTTGTAACTCGTCAATGACTGCTCGTACCTCTTTGTCATGGCATAAACTGTCCCAAGCTCACAAAATGCCTTTGCGCTGTTACTGTCCAGCCGGATAGCGTGTCTGAGGTCATTCTCTGCTTTGTCATAGTCTCCCTTACGTCTAAAGCATTTTGCTCTTTGCCAATATGCATCTGGATTTGTTGTATCCTTGCTAATAAAGTCGTTTAGGATGTCGAGTGCTTTCAAATACTCCTCTTTCTCAATAAGCCCAAAGGTCTTTTTTAATGTCGGGTCGTCCTGTCCTTTAACTGTCGTCAATGTCAGGAGAGTCGAAAGTATCAATATGATTGTCAGTGCCCTCATTTTTGCATTGGTGGTAACTCGTTTTACCCCTCAAAAATATAAAAATTATCCGAAAACAACTGCAGGAATCTGCATATCAATCAGCAAGGAATAACTACGGTAAAATTTGCTTAAAGTTACGCCGGAAAATTCAAAATAACAGAACTAAAAAGGGAACTTTAAACAGCTTTGTGAAACGGAAAGGTCGGTTTAAGAGAAAATCGCTTAAAAAATAATTAAATTAGCAACCTTAAAATACAATTATGAAAAAAATACTTATTGCCAACCGGGGAGAAATAGCCCAAAGAATTATCCGTTCTTGCAAAGAAATGGGAATAGCCACGGTAGCTGTTTATTCCGAAGCCGACCGCAATGCGCCTTTTGTACGCATGGCGGATGAAGCGGTGTTATTAGGACCTCCTCCTTCCAATCAATCCTATTTGTTGGGAGATAAAATTATTGAAGCGGCTAAAAAGTTGAATGTAGAAGGCATTCACCCCGGCTACGGGTTTTTATCTGAAAATGCACTTTTTGCCAAGGCGGTAGAAGATAATGGAATTACATTTATAGGACCATCTCCTCAAGCCATAGAAATAATGGGGAGCAAGTTGGCGGCAAAAGCAGCCGTAAAAAATTACGACATTCCGCTTGTGCCCGGAACCGAAGAAGCCGTTACCGATGTGGAAGAGGCCAAAAAAATAGCCGAAAACATCGGTTTTCCGATTCTTATTAAAGCATCTGCCGGCGGTGGAGGAAAAGGTATGCGAATCGTAAACAATTCGGAAGAGTTTGAAGAGCAGATGAAATTGGCTGTGAGTGAAGCCACTTCCGCATTTGGAGACGGTTCCGTGTTTATCGAAAAATATATCACATCACCCAAGCATATCGAAATACAAATTTTAGCTGATAAACACGGCAATGTGGTTTATTTGTTTGAGCGGGAATGTTCTATTCAAAGAAGACATCAAAAAGTGATAGAAGAAGCCCCTTCCATAGCGGTAACGCCTGAACTTAGAAAGCAAATGGGAGAGGCGGCTGTTAATGTAGCCCGGGCTTGTAATTATGTGGGCGCCGGCACCGTGGAATTTATTATGGATGAGGATAAAAATTTCTACTTCTTGGAAATGAACACCCGTTTGCAGGTGGAACATCCCGTAACGGAAATGATTACCGGAATAGATTTGGTGAAAGAACAAATTAAAATAGCCCGGGGCGAAAAACTTTCATTTACTCAAGAAGATTTAAAAATTAACGGACATGCCATAGAGTTGCGGGTGTATGCCGAAGACCCCAAAAACAATTTTTTGCCGGATATCGGAAAATTGCAAGTTTATCGAAAACCGGACGGTCCGGGCGTGCGTGTAGATGACGGATTTGAAGAAGGTATGCAAATACCTATTTACTACGACCCCATGATTTCCAAACTTATTGTTCACGCGGAAGACCGCACGGAAGCCATTAAGCGGTTAATGCGCGCCATTGACGAATATGTAGTGGCAGGAGTGGCAACCACTTTGCCTTTCGGAAAATTTGTACTTAAACATCCCGAATTTGTAAACGGAAAATTTGACACGCATTTTGTGCAAAATCATTATTCTCCCGAAAAACTGGAAGAACCGCTTACGGATGAAGAAAAAGAAATAGCGGCATTGTTTGGCGGATATGTAATGGCACATCAAAAAAAAGAAACAAATGCAACTTATACGGGCAATATGCAAAGTAATTGGCAACGCAACCGTTTAAGCCATTTAAAGTAAAAACACATACACATATACGTTTTTTATCTTTGTTTATTCATAATTTTCGGCGTGTGAAATTTATTGTTTCACTTTTGTTTTCATTGTGTTTACTGCCTTCGGTTTTATGGTCGCAAACTTGCAAACCCGACGAGTTGTGTTTTAATTCGGGCGAAAAAATTTCCTATATTATTTATTACAACTGGGGTTTTATTTGGTTGGAAGCCGGAGAAGTAACTTTTGAAGTAAGAGATACCGTTTACAACGGAACACCTGCTTATGTATTTCACGGCTACGGAAAAACATATCCCAAATACGATTGGTTTTACAAAGTGAGAGACAAATATTATGCGGTGGTAAGTAAGCAAGGTTTTCAATCGCTTTATTTTCAGCGGATTGTGAATGAAGGAAGCACGCATTTATATCGGGAATATCAATTTAAGCCTGAAAATCAAGAGGTAATATATTACGAGTCTGAAAATTCCAAGGCGGAAAAAATGCCTGTATATGCTTGTACTATGGATGTGTTGTCGCTTATTTATTTTGTGCGAAACATATCATTGGAAAAATACCGGAAAAACGATAAAATACCGCTTGATGTAATTTTAGACGGGAAAGAATATTCCACTTATATTCGCTATTTAGGCAAAACCGACTTGGAAACCAAGGAACACGGCACGTTTCAAACACATTTGCTTGTTCCTAACCTTATAGAAGGCACTATTTTTAACGGGGGAGAAGATATGGAGGTTTATGTAACCGACGATGCAAACAAAATTCCTTTGCTTATCAATTCCGAAATATTGGTAGGAAGCATTAAAGCGGTATTAAAAGATGCTCAAAATTTAAAACAACCGGCTATAGATTATTTTCCCGAGAAGTGAAGAAAATTTGGAAATATTATCGCGGATTTGTATGGGAAATGGCAGCTGTTTTTGTCCTTTACCAGCTTTTCCGTTTAATTTTTGTATGGTTCAACATGTCTTATTTAACCGGTGTTCAATGGCGTTATTTTGTTGAAGGAATATGGTTTGATGCGGTAGCGGTGTTTTACCTTTTTCTGCCTTTTATATTACTTTCCATTTTGCCGGTTTCCGTAAAAATTAAGCAAACGGTTCTTTACAAAAGCTT
>CAZLMS010000165.1:0-5147 GCA_964560645.1 uncultured Flavobacteriales bacterium
CCGGTTTCTTCATATACCGAAGCCAAGTATATCTCATTATACCGCTTAGCCATTGCATAGCTGGTTCGAGGGTCTACTATAATATCTTCGGAAACTGCCTTTTCCATTGCAGAATGTCCGTAAATACCGGAAGTAGAGGCGTAAAGAATTTTTTCTACTTTATTTTCCAATGCGGCATGTACCACGTTGCGAGTACCTATAGTTTCTACTTCCATGGTTTCTACCGGATGGTCTGCTACAATATCAACTCCTAATACGGCTGCAAAGTGAAAAATCACATCCGCTCCACGACTAACTTTAAATACCAACTCTTCATCACATACATCGCCTTTTACAAACTCTATTTTGGAAAAAGTCTCTTTGTCTATTTTATTCCCTCTCAATAAATTGTCTAAAACAACAACGTGATGTCCGTCTTGAATAAGTCTTTTAACCAAATTGCTTCCTATAAATCCGGCTCCTCCGGTTACAAGTATCTTCATAATTACTATTTTTCGACAAATGTAATATTATTAAACCGTTTCTTTTATCTTTTGAAGGACTTTTTTAGTGTATTGAGGGAAATCGCCTTGCATCATCCATGCATAATAAGAGGGTTCTTTTTTTAAAACTTCCGCAACCGGCTTACCTTTGTGTTTTCCAAAGTTAAACACAATATCTCCTTGGGAGTTAAACACAAATCTACCGCTTAAATCCGCTTTGTTTTTATGAGTGGTAAATTTTTCTAAAAAATCAATGTCAGGCTGTAAATCATCATAAATTTCTACTTGTTTATTGAGTATTTCATAAGTAGCTGTTACGTCTGCTTGAGCCGAGTGGGCGTTTTCTAATTCTTTATTGCAGTAAAACTTATATGCCGCCGCTAAATTTCGAGGCTCTTTTTTATGAAAAACAACTTGCACGTCAATTTTTTTCACCTGACTAAAGTCAATATCTATCCCTGCTCTTAAAAATTCTTCCGCCAAAAGCGGAATATCAAAATTGTTACTGTTGTAACCGGCTAAATCACAATCTTTAATAAAATCATAAAGGTCATCTGCCAATTGTTTAAATGTCGGCTCGTTGATGACATCTTTATCAGATATTCCATGCACGGCAGTTGCTTCGGGGGGAATAGACATCTCGGGGTTTACCCGCCTGGTAATCATTTCTTTATTTCCGTTAGGATAAACTTTTAGCAATGAAATTTCTACTATTCGGTCTTTGGCAATGTTAATGCCGGTAGTTTCCAAATCGAAAAAAACTAACGGACGGTTTAATTTTAAATTCATAACAAATCGATGTTTTTTACAAAAGTAGTTGTTATTCTTTTTGTTTTCCAGTAAATATTTTTCTGAAAAAATCTTTCCAATCGGTAAATGTTTCGGTATAAGAGAGTCCAACTCCTTGAGTGTATTTGGCATTTTGCGAATAGATGGCATTATATTCATTAGACCGGTTGTATGCTTTGGCTTTTAACTTACCATCGGCACTTATTTTATATTCCACAATAAAGTCTCCCACCAAATTGGAGTTTCGTTGTCCGCTTGAATTATCATTTCTTACGCCCACGCTTGACTGAAGTGTAAGTCTGTCGTTAAACAATTGAGTGGAAAAACCCACTTCTACTTCACCTCCCGAATTTTCATTTCCCGGACGGTAATTAAATCCCAAATCAAATTCATTGCTTATCTGCGACAACCAATTGCTTAACTGATTAGACAATAACTCTGCAGAATTTGCTCCCCCTACATTACCTGTTCCGCCTGCAACGCCTTGTGCTTCGGGTAACGGAATAAAACTGTTGGTTACCAGCAAGGCTAATGCTTCTTTTGTGGTGTAATCCGAATTTTTTAGTGCTGTTTTTACTTCTTCGTTAATTTGCGAGGGAGAATTGGGAAGATTAATATCGAAACTTATCAACGGGTTGGAAAGTTCCCCGTTCATGTTTAACAAAACTTCTACGGTTACTTTTTTTCCGCTGGTATCTATCGGAAGTCCTAAATTTTTAAGCGCCGCTCTGGTTTTATATGATGCCCATATATCGAGATTGGCATTATACGGATTTCCTGTCCAAGATATGTTACTGTTAGGCAAAATGGTAAATTTTTTATTGATAATATTTTGAAGTGTAAACAAATAATCTCCTCCCGTAAGATTATAATCTCCAAAAATGCTGAATTGTCCGTCGGGAGTTATTTTTAAACTGATATTTCCATTTCCTCGTGCTTTAATAATGTCTCCTACTTTTTTATCAAAAATAATTTGCACTTCTGCCTCATTGGTAGCTTCCACATTCAGATTCATCCGCATTCCCGACAAATCGGTTTTTTCTTCAAATGCTTCTTTTATTTGGCTCGACGAGCTTATAAATTCCACAAAATCTATTTCTTCCACTTCTTCGGTTCCTGAAAGCGGGATAAAGAACTGCGTTCCTTTTTTAGTTTTTACATCGGCATTGATTTCCATTACATCTTCATAGCCCGATATATTGGTAGTGCCTTCTATAAACACTTTTCCGTAAAACAGATTATTATCTTGTTCGGTTGTGTTTAATGCTTGAAAGTTTTTCGTGTTAATGTTAAAATCATAGTTAATATTCGTGAAGTTTTCATGAATGATGGTTCCCGTAAGTTCTGCCATATTGTTTTCCGAATCATATACTTTTATTAAATCCACACCCACCCAATCTTTGGCAACAATTATATTAGCTTCGGGAATTTGATAGCGAGTTTTGAGATAATCTACGGTTAATTCCAATTGATGGAGTTTTAGTGTTCCGTTCACATCTATTTTGGGTAACTTTCCTTGAATGGTTACACGTCCGTCAATATATCCTTCGATATCTGAAATAATATCTTTTGTAAAAGGTTCGATAATTTTTAAATCTACTTTTTGAATGTTTGCCGATAAATCCAAGTAAGATGTTTTCGGGAAGTATTTTCCGTATATCGTAAATTCTTTGTTTTCCCCGTCTGACAAGGAACTGGTAAGAATAAGCGTTTCTTCCGAGGAGTGGTAATTTACCACTATGTTTCCTGACCCGAAGGCAGTAGAGTTTAATCTTAAATCTTGAACATGTAACGCCGACTCCATAAAAAAATCGCCAAACGGACTGCTCAACTTCAATACACCTGTTAATGCTCCGTATATCTGTGAATTATCCGGCATAATAAAATTGAAATTCTGCAATAAAAAATGATTGGTTTGTATAATCAACTGCTCATGTTTTTTGTCTGAAAGAATACCGTATAACTTAATAGACTGATGCTTAGAAGAAAACAAAACAGTGTCTATAAAAACATAATTGGAATCTATCCAAATTCCACTACCGAAGTTTACATTCCATACCGTATCGTTAACGGCTAATTCCGAGGTGAGAATATTGATTTTGGCTTGCTGAGATGAAAGTAAATTGACATTTCCCGAAAAATTGCCTGTGTATAATTTTTCCGAATTGTTTTTCCACGACAAGTCAAAAAACACATTGTTATCAAAAGATTTTACAAGAAGTGAAATATTATCATTGGAAATAGAATCGTTGTAAAACAAATTTTCAATAAAAATCGTAGAGGTTAATATTCCCTGCTCTTCTTCTATTTTTAGTAAAGTGTTGTTAAACTTGGTTTGATTAACAAAAAACGAAAAAACATTGGAGTTTAAAGACAAAACCGAATCTACGGAATTGAATTTACCGTTAATTTCAATAGTGGAATCCAAATGATAGGGCAGGTTAAAAAACTCCAGTAATTGATTGGTTTTGGAGGCGTAAACCGTTGTTTGAAAGACAAAATTTTCAGGAGTTTTTTCGGTTGTTTTTTTCTCGAAATAAATAGGCAAGGCATTAGACAGTAAATTATTAACCACTCCTTCTATTTCTTTAAAAGAAACCTGACCTTTTATAGCGGCACTTAGTAAATCCGAATTTAATTCTATATTTTTATCACCTTGATTTTCATATATATTTAACAAAACCTGGTCAAAGGAAAGTTTATTTTTTCCTTTCTCTAACAAAATATTTTCCATTAACAGATTGCCGGTAACATTATCTATATTATCCCCTTTTCCTTGCACATCCACACATGTCGAAAGATTTATTTCTTCGTCTGCCTCTATCAAATTAAGACTTTTCATTTTCAGTTTGTTCAAGTCTATTTGAGCTTTGATGTCGGTAGTGTTAAAATTATATTCTCCCGAAAAATCAAGTGCTATGTTATCGTCATACACATTGAACCATCCGATAAATTCTTCATCGGAAATACGCCCGTCGATTTTAATATTGTTGTAGGCATAATCCTTAAAAAAGAAATTGGAAGCAACGGCTTTAGTAACAAAATCAAAGTGCTCGGAATTAAAAGACCCGCTCAACGTTACTTTTCCGTTGATAGTTTTAAAGTCAGAGTTAGATAAAATTTTTCCGGCATCTATATCTGTTAACTCCACATTTCCGGAAAGGGTATAAGCCTCCCTGTTTCTGCGAGAAGGTGCAAATGTTATCTCAGTTTTTAAAGCACCTGCATCTGTGGTTATTTGAGAAAACAAAATAATATCATTATACTTTCCGTAACATCGCCCCGAAATATTTACACTTTTAAATGCCTGTACATATGATGAATACGAATGTGTATTCAAGTGGAACGAATGGTTTAAAAAACGCTCCAGTTCTAACAAGTTTATTTGAGAAGATGTAAGATTGACATCAAATTCGGAATTTTCAATCTCCGTGATATTTTTCACTTTTCCGGATACATTGATGTCAAACATTTCACCGGAAGCAAGACTTAATTTATTGACAGATAAATCGTTCAAATACCCGTTAAAATCTCCTTTAATCCGAATTTCTTCATCTGAATTAAAAGAAGTATCGGGAATAAAATAACTTAATTCTCGCGTTGATACCCGGCCATTAATTTGCGTATTCAGCCTTACAAAATCCGTAAAATCACTCCAATCTTCCCATTTTTTGTAGGAAAATTCATTGTTCATCTCGATTTCGGTTTCAGGCAAATGCAACTGAAAATTAGCCGTTTTCAGATTTCTTTCAGACACATAAAAATCCGTAGAAATATTTTGAACGGGAAATTGTTTATCTATCCAAGCCGTAAGATAGGCCAAATTTCCTTTTTGATATTTTTCGGTAACGTCTATATTTTCAATTTCCAAATTGA
>CAZLMS010000166.1:0-5144 GCA_964560645.1 uncultured Flavobacteriales bacterium
AAGAACAGACCAACGCTATTAAAAGATTCCACAAAATATTCCGTTTAAATTTAAAAATCATTACGCCGCTGTAAAATAAATATCCTAACGAACCTATACAAACCGTATCTTTCATAATTCCGCTTCCCCAAAACATAACCGATGGTATAAACAAAATAAGCAATGCTAAATATTTCGTATTAACCTCGGGCGATAATCTTTTAAAAGCAATAAAAGTTCTCCATAATCCCAAATAAGAAATAAAAGAAAATAATAAAGTTGTGGAATAATATCGATTTAAACCTAAGATGTTGATAATGGAAGCTATTTTTACCATAAAAAAACCTTCCGGATTTCTGAAATAAGTAAACTTAGAGGTATAATATTGCGTTTCGGGGGTGATTTCGTTACTGCTGATGGATAGTATTTTAAAATACGTATGAACATTGTCGTAAAAAGCCTCGGTAAGCACTCTTGCTCCCCAGTAATAAGACGAAGTGTCTCCACCGCGGTAATAAAATTGATAAATTAAGCCAAAAGCTATGCCGCCCAGTAATTTAAAAAACAATCCGGGAGTAAAATATTTAAATTCGGGCGATTGTTTTACTTTTGCTTGCTGATAAACCCACGACAAAAACAATAATAAAAACAAATAAACAGGAGTTAAAAACACGTCTAAAATATCTATGTAACTATGCCACAACATAAATCAGCAAAAATTTTAGTAACCGGAGGCGCAGGCTATATTGGTTCGCATACGATTATTGATTTAATTGATAACGGTTTTACAAATATAGTGTCTGTGGACAATTTTACCAACTCTGAACCTCGAACATTTGAACGAATTAAGAAAATAACCGGTGTTGAGATAAAAAATTACAACTTAAACTTGGCAGAAGATGATTTATCAGAGTTGTTTAAAACAGAAAAAATTGATGCAGTCATCCATTTTGCAGCTCTAAAAGCCGTAGGCGAATCGGAAGAGAAACCTTTGTTATACTATAAAAATAACATTTCGGGGTTAATCAATTTATTGGAAAAGTGTATTGAATATAACACAACCAAGTTTATTTTCTCTTCATCTTGCACTGTTTACGGCAATCCTGAAAAGTTGCCCGTAAATGAAGAAACTCCCGTAGCCCCTAAGCCCTTGTCAGTTTACGGAAATACCAAAAAAATAGGTGAAGAAATTTTAAATGATGTAGCCACCAAGCAAAAAAACATCAATGTAGTAGCTTTGCGATACTTTAATCCCGTAGGGGCTCATCCTACCGGAAAAATAGGAGAGTTGCCCAAGGGAGTTCCAAACAATTTAATTCCTTTTATCACTCAAACAGCTGCCGGAATAAGAGAAAAACTTACGGTTTTCGGAAATGATTACAACACCCCCGACGGCTCTTGCATTAGAGATTATATTCATGTAATGGACATTGCTCATGCACATACTTTGGCATTGGAGTATCTTTTGAAAAACAAAAACTCTGAGCCTTTTGAGGTTTTTAACTTAGGAAGCGGCACGGGAGTATCTGTCTTGGAAATTATTAAAGCATTTGAAGAAACTAATAACGTGCAACTTAATTATATTATCGGAAATCGGCGACCGGGAGACGTAGAAGCTGTATATTCCGATTCGTCTAAAGCCTTGAAAGTATTGGGTTGGAAACCTCAATACGGGCTTGAAGAAATGGTTAAATCTGCATGGAAATGGCAACAGCGGCTATTATCTGAAGAATAATTTTTTGAAAAAGTATTTGCCTCATATAGCGTTATTTGCTGTTAATTTAATTTATGCACTCAACTATACCATTGCCAAAGATGTAATGCCTCTGTATGTTAAACCTTACGGGTTTATTTTATTGAGAGTTACGGGTGCTTTGATTTTATTCGGCTTATTTTTTAAAAGTGCTTTTCGTCAAAAAATCGATAAACAGGATTATTGGCGGATTGTTTTATGCGGTTTTTTCGGTGTGGCGTTTAATCAATTGACTTTCTTTAAAGGGTTAAGTATTACCACACCTATCAACTCTGCTATTATTATGACCTCTACGCCCATTTTAGTACTTATTGTAGCTTCGATTTTAATTAAAGAGCGAATCTCTTTGAAAAAGATTTTGGGAATTATTATCGGACTAAGCGGAGCTTTTTATTTAATCATCTCAAAAACAGATGGAAATGTGCAATTTTCTTCATCTACGGCTTTTGGAGATTTATTGGTTTTTGTCAATGCACTTTCTTACGGTATATATTTGGTTTTGGTCAAACCTCTTATGAACAAATATAATGCATATCATCTAACAACTTGGGTTTTTGCCATAGGTTGGTTGTTTGTATTTCCGGCAGGAATTTCGGAAGCAATAACGATAGATTGGAAAGTTCTTCCGCTAAAAATTGTTTTGGAGATATTGTTTGTAGTGATATGTACGACTTTTCTAACTTATTTGCTAAGTATGTATGCTCTAAAAAAAGTTTCTCCGGTAGCAGTAAGCAGTTTTATTTATTTACAGCCGTTTTTAGCAGCTTTGATAGCCGTAATACTTGGAAGCGATACGCTCTCTGCATCGAAAATTATAGCCGGGATGATGATTTTTACCGGTGTTTACCTGGTGAGCAATTTTTCCCCTAAAAATGTTACGAGTTAACTAAGGAAATGTCAAATTGTACAAGGTTGATAAACTCTTGGATTCTTTCTTCTACCTCTTCTTTAGACAATCCTATAAGCCGTTCCGTTCCGAACTTTTCTACTGTAAATGATGCCATTGCGGAGCCGTAAATAACAGCCCTTTTCATATTTTCATAAGAAGTATCGTTAGTGGCAGCTAAATATCCTATAAAGCCTCCTGCAAAACTGTCACCTGCACCGGTCGGGTCAAATACTTCTTCTAAAGGTAAAGCAGGGGCAAAAAATACGTGGTTGGCATCATTGAACAGCAATGCACCGTGTTCACCTTTTTTTATTACCAAATATTTAGGACCCATTTCCAGTATTTTACGGGCGGCTTTTACTAATGAATATTCGTTGGAAAGCTGGCGAGCTTCCTCGTCGTTAATGGTAAGTACATCCACTTTCTTCAATACTTTTAAAAGGTCATCCAATGCCGTATCCATCCAAAAGTTCATGGTGTCCAATACTACTAATTTAGGCTTAGACTCTAATTGTTCCAATGCAGAGAGCTGAACAGCAGGTGTTAAGTTCCCAAGCATTACATAAGAAGGCGATTTAACATGATTCGGAATAACGGGATTAAAATGTTCCAACACATTAAGCTCTGTGGCAACAGTATCTCGAGAGTTCATATCTATATGATACTTTCCCGCCCAAAAAAATGTTTTTTCTCCTTCTTTAATTTGTAATCCTTTGGTACATATATTTCGTTTCTCGAACAAATCAATATATTCTTTTGGGAAGTCTTCGCCCACAACCGATACCAGGTGGATATTATCATAAAAATATGCTGCAGAATGACAAATATAAGTGGCAGCACCTCCTACTATTTTGTCGGTTTTTCCAAAGGGGGTTTCGATAGCGTCGAAAGCAACGGTTCCTACTACAAGTAAGCTCATAATTTGAATTTTAAAAAGCGTTAAAAATTTTAGCAAAAATAGTTTTTTTATTGAATGTTTTTTGTAATATTGCATCCGCATTTTTGCAAAGAAACACTCCTCCGTAGCTCAGTTGGTTAGAGCACCTGACTGTTAATCAGGGTGTCGCTGGTTCGAGCCCAGCCGGAGGAGCAATAAAAAAAAGCCGCTTGAAAAAGCGGCTTTTTTATTTGCTGGAAGTTTTGTGTTTTTAATGAACGGTTATTTTATAGGATTGATAGGTGTTATCGGAATTTGTTTTAAGAATGTATATGCCTTTTGCCATGTTTTGCATATCAAGTGTTTCTGTTTGTTTTTGTAATAAAAAGCTTTTTATCTTTTTGCCGTTTATTGAATAGATTTCCGCTGTTACATTACGAAGATTCTGAGGTACGGTAAGGATAAAATATCCGGGTTGTAATTCTTTTATTTTGAGTTCATCATAAGAGAAATTTTCTATGTTCGTGGCTAAATCAGCTTTTACATATATGGTTTTTACTGTGTTTGTTGAACATCCTGCGGAGTCACTCATTACTAATTCTATTTGATGTATACCGGTGTCCGAAATTGCAAAGGCAAGAGCCGGAGAAATATTTTGAGAAATAAGCGTACCGTCCATGTACCAATTGAAAATCTTGGATGAATCACTGCTTGTATTGGTTAATTGTACAGTAATTGTATCGTGGTCATTGGCAATAATAACTGTGTCTTGGGCAACATTAAAGTTTGCGATAAGCGGTTGTGGATTGGTAATACTAATGCTTTGCGTAACTGAGCAATGATGCACATCGTAAACAGATACCTGATATACTCCACCTGTTAGTCCTGTTAATGCAGATACGGTATTTCCATTGTTCCAAATGTAGGAATACGGACTTGTACCGCCGGTTGTGGAGATTTGAATCCATCCGTTGCTTTCTCCATAGCAAACAGGATTTTCTGAAATAGCTTCCATTACAAGAGGAAGAGGTTCTTCTATTACAATTGTTCTATAGGAACTACAGCCGTTAGTATCTATGGCTTCAACATGGTAATTTCCTGCCGGTAAATCGGAAAGAATGAGCGTATCGGAAGTTCCATTGCTCCATTGAACAGTAAAGGCTTCCGCACCACCTGTAATGGTGTCTATGACAATTGTGCCGTTAGACATACCGTGACAGGAAACATCGGATTTGGAAATTTCCAAATGAATAGAGTCATTGCTCAAAATGGAAACCGTTTCTTCTTTTGAAGGACATAATTGGTCATCATCCGTATGTACAATTTTGTATTCTCCCGCGGTTAGTTGATTCCCCTGAGTAGAAGAAGTTAAAGTATCGCCTGTGGCTTGGTTAATTAAAAACGTATTCCAATTGGCAATATCATTGGATACATCAACTGTAATCATCCCTGAAGAATCTCCGTAACACAACACATCTTGTTTTTCATAAGATAAGATTTTTCCTATTTTTATTAAAAATCTCGGAGCTGTTGTAGTATCGTAAATCACAATTTTTAAGGAGGTGTCACGTAAGCTAAAAGAGTTTCCTGTGTAAACATCCTCCACTAAAACACAAGCATTTTCGGTAAGTTTATAGGTATTAGAG
>CAZLMS010000167.1:0-5123 GCA_964560645.1 uncultured Flavobacteriales bacterium
CTTCTATACTTAAAATGTGGGCAATAAAACAAGATAAAGATTATTTACTCAGCCAAAAATTTCTAACTCCTTTTCCTGAAGATTTGATTTCATTAAAAAATTCGGGCAATAGTAAAAAATGGCTGTAAGATTTTACTCCAAAACCATATTTACATGGGAAAAATTGTAGTCTAAGTAGATATCTGAAACCGTTTGAAATCCGAGTTTTTTGTAAAAGTTGACAAGATATTCTTGAGCGGTTATTTTAACAGGCATTTTTCCGTATTTGTCAAAAGCTTTTTCCAGTCCTTTTTGCATTAAATCATAAGCCTATTTTCTGCCTCTGTAGTGTTCATCAATAGCTACTCTGCCGATATATAAGAAACCGTTTTGAGGGGGAATAATACGAAGATAGGCTACTATCCGGTCATCTGCTTTTCCCAATAAATGCCAAACATGTAGGCCTTTATTGTCTAATTCGGGAGTTGTTAATATACATACTTTTATTGAGTTTGGTGCGAATGATTAGTAAGGTTTTCAGCAGTCGGATATCAAGAAATTGCCATGATTTATTGTTGAATTTTTCAAATGTGGCTTTATCTACTAATTCTTCAATTCGGAAGTATTGGCTTAGTTTTTCAATGGTTTCGCTATCGGAGAGATGTTTTACATCCATTTTTCGGAAGCGGTTTTATCTGCCTAATTGTTGTAATTGTTCACGCGACATTTCCGTGTATCCTTCTTCGGGAGCTTCAAATAATTTATCATCCACTTTCCTTTCTTCTACCGATTGAGCATACAGTTTCATCGTTATTCCGTTTTGAGAAAGTTCATATTCCAACGGAAAACCTTTTAAGCCTTCAAAATCTTCTTTCGGTTTAGCCGCATTGATTTCTTCGGTGTAAAAAACCGTTAGAATTGACTTCTCTTTCTCGTTGATAATTTTAGCTTTTTTGCATTCGTATCCTGCAATTTGTTTGGTTTCGCCGTCAATGTATTTAATTTCGGGTTTAGGTTCGTTGTTAGATTGAATTTCATCGCGGGTCATGATTTTTTGTCCCATTGCATCCACCAAGATAATAACCTTCCCTTTTTTGTAGTCATATATAATAACTTGTTTGCCACCCATTGTTTCCTGTTCAATTCTGGTTTTATCGTCCGAAAAAAGCATTTTCATTCTATCGGGCATCATGGAAGCGTATTGAGCCATTTCGGGCGGAAGGTTTTGATACTCTATTTTGTAGATAATTTCGCCTTCAAATTTCTTTTGAGCCATGGTGCCGGTAATCAGAAGTACGATAGCAGAGATAGTGATAATAAATTGTTTCATGATTTTTATGAGTTTAGTGTTAATTTAAAATGTGATAGATTCAAATACGGCATCGAGTTCTTTTTCCATTTTTTCGTTCGATATTTTTTCATACCCTTCTTCTACTTGAAAGGCAGTGGCTTCATCTACTTTTTCTTCAAGTACTTTTAAAGCTAAAAATTCCATAACAATACCGTTGCGTTCAATTCTGTATTTTAGCGGAACCCCGGGAATATCGCTAAATGGAAAACTCCAATTGGCATTTTCTATTTTGATGTCTTCCGTGTAGTAAAGGTAGAAACTGTCGTGTCCTACTTCATTAAACATGATGAGTTTTTGCTGACAATGATAACCTGCCACTTCTTTAATTCCCGGAACGTCTATGATATAAAAATCGGAATAATCTTTATTTAACCGTTTTACTCCTTCTTCGTCGTATTCGGTGTAGTATTGTTTGTTAATCAGTTTTACGGCTTGGATAAGTTTTTTATTGATGCAGTCGGATATAAATTTGGTTTTAAACATTCCCATTCCTGCCGAGAGTTCGGTAGTGAACTTATTGTCTTTAAATTTCATGGTCATTGTGTTGGGCAGAAAATCGAGCATTACGTCGTCGGGGTCCATTTCCGGGTAAGAAACTGCAAATTCAATTACTCCTTCCGATAATCTTCTGTCCCAAAGAATGTCGGTAGAGCAACTGTTAATTACCAGTGAAATTACCGAGAGCAGTGTGAAAAAAATTATTTTGTTGGCTTTCTTCATTTTGAAGTTGCACAAATATAAAAACTTCAAATAAATTTCATTGAATTTTTTCAGAAAAAACTTTTTTAAACTTTTCAATTTTGGGAGTTATTACCAATGAGCAATAAGGGTTTTGAGGATTGTTTTCATAGTAATTGAGATGATAATCTTCTGCCGGATAAAAATTTGTAAACGGTGAGATTTCGGTTACTATAGGATTGTCATAGATTTTTTCGGAGTCTAATTTCTGTTTGTAATACTCGGCTTTATTTTTTTGATTTTCATTGTGATAAAAAATCACGGAACGGTATTGAGTGCCCACATCATTTCCCTGACGATTAAGGGTGGTAGGGTCGTGCATTTTCCAAAAGACTTCTAAAAGTTCGTCGTATGAAATTTCATTAGGGTCAAATTCTATTTGCACCACTTCGGCATGACCGGTTTTTCCGGTGCAAACTTCTTTGTAAGAGGGATTTTTAACATGTCCGCCCGAATATCCGGGAGTTACTTTTTTCACTCCTTTTAATTGTTTAAAAATTGCTTCGGAACACCAGAAACATCCTAATCCGAAGGTGGCTTTTTCTATATTTTGAGACATGGATTGAAAATTTATCAGATTGAAAAGCAATAAATAATAAAAATGTTTCATTAAGTGTAAAATTCGATAACGGCATCGGCAACTTTTTCTACTTCATTTTCCGTCATGTCATTATAGAGCGGAAGACGCAGAAGTGTGTCTTCAAATATTTGAGCATTAGGCAAATTACGTCCGTCGTGCTTGTTTTTATAGTATTCACTTTTATGAAGACATAAGTAATGAAAAACCGCCGAGATATTTCGTTTTTTGAGAAAATCAATTAAAGCGGAACGCTCTTCGAGATTTTGGGTTAAAATGTAAAACATGTGAGCGTTGTTGGTAGCGTATTCGGGTATTAAGGGAAGTTTTATTTTACCTTGTTGTTCAAGTTGTTGCAATCGTTCATGGTAAGCATTCCACAGGTATTTTCTTTTGGTTTGAATATTTTCCAAATTTTCCAGTTGGGCATAAAGAAATGCTGCTACGGTATCTGCAGGAAGAAACGATGAACCGATATCCACCCAGCCGTATTTATTTACTTCGCCTCTAAAAAAAGCGGAACGGTTAGTACCTTTTTCCCATAAAATTTCAGCTCGTTTTGCTTTTTCGGGATTTTTGGTTACTAACAAACCACCTTCACCACACTGAATGTTTTTGGTTTCGTGAAAGGAAAATGTGGCAAAGTCTCCGAAATTTCCCAATTGAGTACCTTTATAATAGGAGTCTATAGCTTGAGCGGCATCTTCAATTAAAACAATGTTGTGTTTTTGACAAATTTGCATGACTTTCTCCATATTACATGCTGCCCCTGCATAATGAACTACTACCAATGCTTTGGTTTTGGGAGAGATAAGTTCTTTTAATTTGTCTTCATCAATATTGGGGTGGTTTTCCTTGCTGTCGGCAAATACAATTTTGGCTCCCTGTCTTACAAAAGCCAGTGCAGAGGAAACAAACGTATAGGTAGGTACAATAACTTCATCTCCGGGTTCAATATCAGATAACAAAGCAGCCATTTCCAAAGCATCCGTGCAACTTGTGGTTAACAGGTTGTGTGTAAATCCGAACTTGTTGCGAAACCATTCGTGGCATTTTTTGGTGAAAGTGCCGTTTCCTGAAATGTGTAACGAATTTACAGCTTGGTAGATATAATGAACTTCTTTACCTGTTAAATAAGGTTTGTTAAAGGGAATTCTTTCCATTGTTGATTTTATGAAATTTGGTGTAAAATTAGATAAATTTTTCAGTATCGTTGCATTATGATTGTGTTTCCGAATGCAAAAATAAATATCGGATTGCATGTGGTTGGTAAAAGACCCGATGGGTTTCATAATATAGAAAGTGTTTTTTATCCCATAAAAATTTATGATGCTCTGGAAATTATAGAAGCTAAAAAATCAATGAGTTTTACATGTTCGGGCTTGCTGGTTCCGGGTAAAGAAAATATTTGCGAAACCGCATATTTTTTATTGAACAAACAATATCCTTTACCGAAAATAAAAATACATCTTCATAAAAATATTCCCATAGGAGCGGGTTTGGGCGGCGGTTCTGCCGATGGGGCTTTTATGTTGAAAGCATTAAATGAAAAGTTTAATTTAAAAATTCCTCAATCAGAAATGACAAATCTTGCCGCCCGGTTAGGAAGCGACTGCCCGTTTTTTATTGATAACAAGGCTGTTTTAGTAAAAGGCAGAGGAGAAAAATTAAGCCCTGTAAACCTTTCATTGAAAGGTTATTATTTTGTATTGGTTTATCCGAATATTCATATTTCTACGGCAGAGGCTTATGCGGGAATTACACCTCGAAAGCCACCTAAACCGATAGAAGAAATAATTCAATTTCCGATAGAAGAATGGAAGGTTTATTTAAAAAACGATTTTGAACATCATCTATTTGAAAAATATCCTGTTATAGAACGTGTTAAATCTGATATGTATCAATTGGGAGCCCTTTATGCTTCTATGAGCGGGAGCGGTTCTTCCGTTTACGGTATCTTTAAGAAAATACCTCTTGATTTGTCTGTTTTTTCCGAGTTTAAAGTATTTAAAGGAAAGTTCGATTAACAACACCGTGTTTTTCTTTATTTGATAAGTCATAAATAACTACCTTTGCAAAGCTTATGAATTCGTTTAAAAAAGTTGCATTTTACACCTTAGGTTGCAAGCTGAATTTCTCCGAAACATCTGCTATTTCCAGAATGTTTCAAAACGGAGGATATGCTAAAGTTGATTTTTCGGAAAATGCCGATATTTATGTAATTAACACATGTTCGGTTACGGATAATGCAGATAAAAAATGCCGTTCGGTTATTCGGCAAGCCAAAAAGCAAAATCCTGAAAGCTATGTGGTGGTGATAGGTTGCTATGCCCAACTTAAACCAAGGGAAATAATTGAAATGGAAGGGGTGGATTTAGTGTTGGGAGCTAATGAAAAATTTAATATAATAGAGCATGTAGAACAGCAAGAAAGACAAAAAGTTGTAACCTCCCATATTAAAGAAGTAAACGATTTTTA
>CAZLMS010000168.1:0-5067 GCA_964560645.1 uncultured Flavobacteriales bacterium
ATCGCATTTTAGAATTAATAAATTCCGAAACACTCCGCAAAAAAATCGGTCAAGCGGGACGTAAAACAGTAGAAGAAAAATACTCCGTAGAAGCCAATAAAGATAAATATCTGAATATTCTTCGCCGTCTTACGGAAAATAATATTCAACCGTAGCGAGCCGGAAAATCCCAAAATTCAAAGTTTTTCGACGCTTTTGCCCAACATCGGTTAAACAAATTTTTAATTTATTAACTTCGCTCACATGGAAAAAAAACTTTTTTTACTCGATGCCTTTGCGTTGATATACAGAGCATATTTTGCATTTGGCAACAATCATCGCTACAACTCCAAAGGTCTTAACACTTCCGCAATTCTCGGTTTTACCAACTCTTTGATAGAAGTATTGCAAAAAGAAAAGCCAACACATATAGGTGTAGCATTCGACTCTCCTACTATTACACTCCGGCAGGAGGCTTATGAAGAATATAAAGCTCAACGCGAAGAAATGCCTGAAGACATCCGGACGTCTATTCCCTACATAAAACAAATTATAGAAGCATTCCATATTCCCATTCTCTTAAAAGACGGATATGAAGCCGATGATGTAATCGGAACGTTAGCCAAAAAAGCCGAAAAAAAAGGTTTTTATGTGTTTATGATGACTCCCGATAAAGACTTTGCCCAATTGGTGTCCGACCATATTTTTATTTACAAACCTTCCAGAGGAGGCAAACCACCCGAAATATGGGGAGTAAAAGAAGTCCGGGAACGATTTGGTATTGAACGTCCCGAGCAGGTTATTGATATTTTGGCATTGTGGGGAGATGCTTCTGATAACATTCCCGGAATTCCCGGCATTGGTGAAAAAACAGCTATTAAATTGATTAGCCGGTATGGAAGTATTGAAAATCTTTTTAAACATGTAAACGAGCTGAAAGGTAAATTGAAAGAAAATGTAATCAAATACCAGGAACAAGCTGTCATGTCCAAAGCATTGGCAACCATTATTACCGATGTGCCGATTGAATTTAATGAAAACGAATTAAAATATACCGGTTATGATGAAGAAAAGCTGTTGGAAATATTCAGTGAGTTGGAATTTAAGACGCTTGCCCGTCGTTTTTTGGGCAAAGAAATCGTGATAGCCGGAACAACAGGGAATACTGCAAATAGCGGTCAGCTTGATTTGTTTGCCCAAAATGGACCTTCTTCCGACATGCCGAATTCACAGCATGAAAGTCCGAATATTCAAACCATAGAAAATACGCCTCATCAATATTATTTCATTCAAACCGAGGAAGAAACGGATGGGTTAATTCAAAAAATAACAAAAGCCCGGGAAGTTTGTTTTGATACGGAAACCACAGGCTTAAATCCTCTCCAAGCCGATATTGTGGGAATGTCTTTTTCCGTAAAACCCCATGAAGCATATTTTATATTGTTTCCCGAAGAAAAACAACAAACACAAAACCTAATCCATAAATTCAAGCCTTTTTTTGAAAACAAAGACATAGAAAAAATCGGTCAAAATATCAAATATGACATTAACGTGTTGAGAAAATATGATATTGACGTACAAGGAAAGATTTTTGACACCATGTTGGCCCATTATCTTATTCAACCCGATTTGCGACACAATATGGATTATCTGGCGGAAGTCTATTTAAACTACAAGCCCGTCAGTCTGGAATCTTTAATCGGTAAAAAAGGCAAAAAACAAAAAAGTGTTCGTTCCGTTCCTCCCGAAATTTTAACAGACTACGCTTGTGAGGATGCCGATATTACCCTGCAGCTTAAAGATGTGTTTGAAAAAAAACTTAAAGAAGAAAAACTCGACGAATTGTTTTTCCACATCGAAACTCCTCTTACTCGCGTTTTATCTAAAATGGAATACACGGGCATCAAACTTGATGTGGCATATTTACACCGACTTTCCGAGGAGATTACGGAAAAATTACATCACCTTACTAAAAAAATATATCAACTTGCCGGAGAAGAATTTAACATTGATTCTCCAAAACAATTAGGGGTAATACTTTTTGAAAAACTGCAAATCGTAGAAAAACCCAAAAAAACTAAAACCGGGCAATATGCCACGGGAGAAGACGTGCTTTCCAAACTCTCCGAAAAACACGAAATTATTCCCGAAATTCTTGAGTATAGGATGCTTAAAAAGTTAAAATCCACTTATGTAGATGCACTTCCGAAATTGGTTGACCCCGACACACAACGCATTCATACCACTTACATGCAAACCGTAGCGGCAACAGGACGGTTAAGTTCCGTAAATCCCAATTTACAAAACATTCCCGTAAAAACCGAATTAGGCAGGGAAATCAGAAAAGCATTTATTGCTACTAACGACAACTATGAAATTTTAGCTGCCGATTACAGCCAAATAGAACTCCGCATCATTGCCTCTTTAGCCGGCGATGAACATATGATACGAGCATTTAAAAACAATGAAGATATTCATACCTCCACGGCAGCAAAAGTATTTGGTATAAAACCCGAAGAAGTAACCCGTGAACTCCGAACCAAAGCTAAAGCGGTAAACTTTGGAATTATATACGGACAATCGGCATTCGGCTTGTCTCAATCCCTTAACATCTCCCGAACCGAAGCCAAAGAAATTATTGATAATTATTTTAAACAATTTCCCAAAATCAAGCAATATATAGATAACGTTATTGAAGAAGCCCGCAAAAATGAATATGTAACCACTATTTTAGGCAGAAAGAGATACCTGAAAGATATTAACTCTAAAAATGCCGTAGTTCGAGGGCATGCCGAGCGGAATGCTATCAATGCGCCTATTCAGGGAAGCGCAGCCGATATTATCAAAAAAGCCATGATAGAAATTGACCAAGCGTTTGAGGAACAAAATCTGCAAACAAAAATGGTACTTCAAGTCCATGATGAATTAGTGTTTGATGTGCCTTTAAATGAAAAACAAATCGTAAAAAATATTGTAAAAAACATCATGGAGAATACCGTAAAACTTAAAGTTCCACTTAAAGTGGACATGAATTTTGGTAAAAATTGGTTGGAAGCCCATTAATTTTTTTATTTTTACCGAAAATTTTTACTTGAAAAAAGCTTTTACATACGAACGCTTGTTGGCATTTTTACTTGCTGTTCTGCTTCTTTGCGGATGTGGAGAAAGTAAATCCCCTGTGGAAAACGAGGAAGAAATTCCCCGTCAAAAAGAAACTTCTCAAGAAAAAAAACAAGAACAATTAAAAGCCGCCAAGGAAATTTTTTATATGATGCCTTCTCCCGTAGAAGTTACCTCTTTATTAAAAAAAGCTGGAGCAATATATAATGCCGAGTATCTGAATAACCCTCAAAATATTGACAATTATTCTACAGTTAAAGAACTTGCCGTAAACCTGGGTATTTTTGCTACCGATTTAAGCTATGTAAGTATTTTTAACCAAACGCAAGAAGCTATGTTTTACATGGCATCTTGCAAAAAAATAGCGGATAAATTAGGCTTGGAAAAAGCATTTAACGAGGAAATTATGTCTCGCTTTGAAAACAACCTGGATTATTCCGACTCTTTGCTATATATTATTTCCGATGCCTATTGGTTGGCAGACGCTTATTTGAAAGACCAAGAGCGAGCCGAGTTGGCAAATTATATCATCTTCGGCGGTTGGATTGAAGGTATGCATATTGCCGTAAAAACCGCCCAGCAAGCTCCCGAAAACGAACAAATCATCAAAAGAATTGCAGAACAAAAATACGCTCTTCAACATCTTATTAAATTATTTGAAAATCAAAGTAATAACAATTCTTCGGATATTCTTTCCGATTTAAAAGAATTAGAAAAAATATTTGATAAAATCACGGCAACCAAGCAGCCCAATAAACTTATGGAGAAAGAAGGGAAAAAAGTAATTTCCGGAGGAACTGTTTTTGAAATTTCTCCCGAAACATTGGTGGAGCTTACAAACAAAATAGAAAATATTAGAAACAAGCATATTTAAAAAATACCAACAACAATGAAAAGAACGTTGATTTATCTGTCAGTGATGTTTTCGCTGATAATTGTAAATGAAGCAAAAGCTCAATTTCAGTGCAAAAGATTTGTAGAGAAACGATGTAAAGTGTTTTGGGATGATTATGTGCCAAACCCTCAAAACATATTGGCGGAACTAGAAACAGGGCAAACATCCGAGCTGAATATGATTTTTTATCGCGGACATGATTATCGCGTTATTCTTTGTGGTGAAGAACATCTTGGAGATTTACGATTTAAAATTCTTTCGTCAAAAGGAGACGTGTTATTTGACAATCAAGAATATGACATGACTCAAGAGTGGGATTTCACTATGAGTACCACCAAACGGTTAATTATTGAAGTAACCGCACCCGGCGGAGGAGGCGATTTTGTAGAGTCCGGTTGTGTGGCAGTTATGATAGGATTAAGACCCACTCCCAAAAAAGGATTTTAAAATGTCTAACAAACTTAATGATAAAGTCATGAAAATAAAAGCGTTTATTATATCAGGAGTTTCATTAGCAATTATCGCGGCTGTATTTACGGCGTGTTCGGGAGATAAGTCCCAAGAAACTCACCGGGAAGAGGCAGACCAAATTATGGAGGAAATTCAACAAGAAGAACAAACAAGCGCCCAAAAGGTGTTTTATGCCTTGCCTTCTCCCTTTGAAGTAGCCATGCTTATCAAAGCTTCGGGAGCTAATTTTACGCCTGAAGTAATGAATAGCGTTGAAAATGCGGCAAAGTATTCTACCATGCAGCAAAAAGCATTGAACATTGGTGTTTACGGAGCCGATTTAAGTTTGGCTATTATTTTCGGACAATCTCAATCGGCAATTAACTATATAGCTCAAATAAAAGACTTGACAGAATCTTTGGGGGTTACGGAAGCATTTGACAATCAGCAAATGGAAAAAATAGACCATGTAAAAGATAACCCCGATTCTTTAAAGAGGCTGGTTTCAGAATCTTATCAAATGGCAGATTCCTATTTAAAAGACAATGAACGACAGTCTATAGCAGGACTTATCCTAACGGGCGGCTGGTTAGAAGGATTATATATTACTACGCAGCTCATAG
>CAZLMS010000169.1:0-5033 GCA_964560645.1 uncultured Flavobacteriales bacterium
ATGTATCCAACGCCGCTTTGGTGCTGCTGTATATACTCCATCCGTCAGACAAGTGGATTGCCGCACCGGAACTTATATTCAACACTATTCTTTTTGCCTGAACATTTCGGTATTTAGCTACAAACTTATTTGACAGCAATATGGGTGCTATGGTATTGATGTGATAGGTGGAAACCACACCGTTTTCCGTAAGTTTCCCCACATGCTTCATTTCTCCCAAACTTCCGGCATTGTTGATTAAAATAACAGAAGTAAATACGCCGTCGGGAAAATCAATCTTTTCGACCTGCTTCAAATCGGAGAAATCTACAGACGTATGTGTGTAATTAGAGTGTTCTATTGTACAATTTCTGCTGTATCCGTACACTTTCGCTCCTTTTTCAAGAGCTCTAATTGCCAAGGCTTTACCTATCCCTCTACTGGTTCCTGTAATTAAAAAAACTTCCATTATTCTTCCGCTTTTTTCCATTCTTTCGATTGAATCATTTCATCAATCATATTATTCAATTCTTTTAATCCTTCGGGTATTTTTCCTCGAGCCGTTACCGTATGAGTGTGCTTGTTGTATGTAATGGATGTTGTTACACGAGGCAAATCGGTAGCTCCGGCATCGTAATTATCATTCATGTCAAAAAATTTAACCGCCAGAGCTTTATCCAATATTTTTTTTATTTCTTCTTGCGAAAATTGAGCTTTATGCAATCCTTGATAAGGCGCAAATGTTTTGCCGTTGTAGGTAGCTTCTCCGTTGGCTTTTATTTCCACTTTGTAAGCAGGACATTTTCCGTAACAAACTCCGCGCTCAAAGACAATTACCGTGGTGGTATCTTGAGTTGCGGAATTTTTATTTTCTGTGGTTGCTGCTTTCTTCTGAGACGAGCATGCCGAAAAGGCAAGAACCATTGCTATGGAAAAAATTATCATTCTCATTTTCTGTTTTTTTGATGATTTTTTATTTCAAAAATGCTGCCAAATTATCTTTTGGGCGGTTGGTATCCTCTTTGTTTAGCCATTTCCTCCAATCGTTTTTGGAATTTGGATTTTTTGACTTTGCCGCCTCGTTTTTTGGCTTCTTGTATTCGCCGGTGAATTTCTTCTTCGTTAATAAAAAACTTTTTGATTATCCACTGCTGCAACAATGAAATAACGTTTGCTAAAAAGTAATAATAACTCAATGCTGCCGAATAATTATTGAAAATTCCTAAAAACATTACAGGCATGAAATACATCATTATTTTCATTTGTTGAGCTTGAGGTCCGCTCATAGAACCTTGAGAACTGGTTTTAGTGTAAAGGAAGGCGGAAATTGCCATTAACAAAGTAAATAAGCTCACGTGGTCGCCGTAAAACGGAATATTAAAAGGCAAATCCAAAATGGAGTCGTAAGAAGATAAATCGTCTGCCCATAAGAATTTTTTTTGCCGAAGTTCGATAGATGCCGGAAAAAAACGGAACATCGCGTATAAAATAGGCAATTGCAAGAGCATTGGCACACAACCCGAAAGCGGATTAACCCCTGCTTGGCGATATAACTGCATGGTGGCTTGCTGCATTTTCATGGGGTCATCGCCGTATTTTGCTTTTAATTCATCTATCTCCGGTTTTAACGCTTTCATTTTAGCAGAAGAAATGTAATTCTTGTATGTAATAGGAAATAATAAAAGTTTTATGATAATGGTCAGAAGCAGAATAATAATACCATAGTTGGCAATGTAGTTGTCCAAAAAGTTGAATATAGGTATTACCAAATATTTATTAACCCAGCCGAAAATTCCCCATCCCAAATCTATTTGGTCTTCCAAATCCATTCCTATTTTCTTTAATGTTTGGTAATGGTTGGGACCAAAATAGAACTCCATTTGAGCAGTATTTCCGTCTATAGGCACGGTTACTCCGGCAGCCAAATATTTGGTGTATTTTTGAGATTTTTCGGGGTCTTCTTCCAAGTCTTGCGTTTCTACAAAAGCATCTTCTTTGGAAAACCCTTTTCGATTGATAAGCACCGTGGAGAAAAAATGTTGTTTAAATGAAATCCACTGGGGAGTAGCCACCAGGTTTTCGGTTTCCGATTTCCGTTCGGAGATATAATCCACATCATCATCTAAATATTTATAAAAAACTGTCGTTTTTTGACGTTCCATTTCAATGCTTTTTTCTTTATGCAAAGCATTGATGTTCCATTCCAATTGAAATTCGCTGCGGTTTTGAGTAATTAAATCGTCGAAATTGTTAAACCGCACATCAAAATCAATTAAATAAGAGTCGTGTTTCAATGTATAGATAAACTCTATATTCTTTCCGGGAACATCGGTGGGAAGGGTTAATATTAAAGATGCCGAATCGTTTACCGTTACATGTTCGGAAGATGCTTGAAAGTACAGTTTGTCGGATGATATATATCTGTTTTGGTAATAAAAATTTATGAGAAAATTAGACGTTTCATCGAAAAGAAGTAAAGGCAAAGAATCGTAAGTTCGATAGTTTTTCAATTCTGCATATAACGGCTTGCCGCCTTTGCTGCTAAGCGTAAGTTTTACAAGGTTATTTTCAATAATATATTCTTTCTCTTCTCCTTGTGCCGAACTTGCAAAAGCGCCGTAGGTTTCTTTAAGTTTGATTTTCTGCAAAGAATCATTGTCTGTTGTTGCTAAAGAATCATTGAGGTTCTCAACTGTTTCGGCAGGAGTGTTTTGAATGGCTTCGGAAGGTGTTTTTTGTTCTTTTTCCGTAATTTGCTTTTGTTTTTCAACTCGAGCTATAGAATCATTTTTCTGTCTTATTTTGGCTAATTCCTCTTCGGAAGGTTGCATCCAGATACTGTAACCGATAAGCACCAAGCTAATTAAAAACAATCCGATAATCGTATTTCTATCCATCTAAAAAATGTTTGGGTGCAAAGATAAAATTATATCTTTTCGTTGATTTTTTGAGCGCTTTGCTCCTTTTCGCATTGTAACGCTGCTTTCACAAAGCTCACAAAAAGCGGATGAGGGTTATCTACCGTACTTTTGTATTCGGGGTGAAATTGCGTGCCTACAAACCACGGATGATTTTCTATTTCCACTATTTCCACTAAATTTTTCTCGGGGTTAATTCCCGTGGCTTTCATTCCGGCACTTTCGTATAACTCTTTGTAATTGTTGTTAAACTCAAACCGGTGACGATGACGCTCAAAAACCTCGCCTTTCCCATACGCTTCTTTTGCTTTAGAGCCTTCTGCCAGCACACATTTATAGGCGCCTAAACGCATAGTTCCGCCTTTGTTGGTAATGTTTTTTTGCTCCTCCATAAGGTCAATAACCGGATTTCCCGCGGAAGTATCCATCTCAAAGGAGTTTACGTCTTCCAGTTGAAGCACGTTTCTTCCGAACTCAATAACAGCACATTGCATTCCCAAGCAAATTCCAAAAAACGGTATTTTTTGTTCGCGGGCAAATCTGATAGCTTCTATTTTTCCGCTAATTCCTCTTCTTCCAAAGCCGGGAGCTACCAAAATACCCGACATATTCTTTAATTTTTTGCCTACATTTTCCGGAGTTATATCTTCGGAATGTATCCAATGCAAATTGACTTTGGTTTCGTTAGATGCTCCGGCATGAACAAATGCTTCCGCTATGGATTTATATGCGTCTTTTAATTCTACATATTTGCCGATTAGGGCAATATTCACTTCATTTTTAGGATTGTGCAATTTGTTTAAAAACGCCTTCCAACTTTCCAAATCAATTTCCTTCAACGGAAGGTTTAATTTTTGAAGCACTACCCTATCCAATTCTTCTTTAAGCATTAAAAGCGGAACATCGTAGATAGTTTTTGCATCGCGAGCTTCTATTACCGCCTCGCTTTTTACATTACAAAAACGTGCTACTTTTTCTTTTAAACCTGCATCTAGCGGATATTCCGTTCTACAGACCAAAATATCGGGCTGAACGCCGTACTCCAACAGTGTTTTTACGGAGTGCTGAGTAGGTTTGGTTTTCAACTCTCCCGAAGCTGACAAATAAGGTACTAATGTTAAATGAATGGACAAATGTTGATGCGGCTCCAATTCCCATTTCAGTTGCCGTATGGCTTCTATATAAGGCAATGATTCAATATCTCCGACGGTTCCTCCGATTTCGGTAATCACTATATCAAACTTACCCGATTTTCCGAGAATTTGTATTCGTTCTTTAATTTCATCGGTAATGTGCGGAATAATTTGCACGGTTTTTCCCAAATAATCTCCTCTTCTTTCTTTTTCTATTACAGAAAGATAAACCCTTCCGGTAGTTACATTGTTTGCCTGAGAAGTGGGGACGTTCAAAAACCGTTCATAATGTCCTAAATCTAAATCCGTTTCGGCGCCGTCGTCTGTTACGTAACACTCTCCGTGTTCATACGGGTTTAGCGTTCCGGGGTCTACATTGATATAAGGGTCTAATTTTTGGATAGTTACGGAGTATCCTCTGGCTTGAAGAAGTTTTGCCAATGATGCGGAAACAATTCCTTTCCCAAGCGAAGAAGCTACGCCTCCCGTAACAAAAATGTATTTACAAGACGACATACAAAAATGGTTTTTATTGTTACGGGGTGTAAAGTTACAAACTTTAGGGGTGCTATACGGAAAAATAAAAAGAAAATATTAAAAAATCAACCCCTTGCCTTTTGGGTAATAAACTTTTTGCACCATTCTATCGCGGCTTCGGGTGTTTTAAAAGTTTTAGCGGGATTTTCAGGCTGAAAAATACGTAAATAAAAATTGACCACTAATCTGTCGGCAATTTTTTCAATTACAAAAGCATTGCAAAGTCTTGCTTCTTGTATTTCTTTATCTTTTGCTAACAACTTGAGTGCATCATTACTTATGGCAGAAAAATACGTATGTCTTAAATCTATTAAAAAAGGCCTCGGAATATTGTCACACAATTTTAAAATGGCTTCTTTATGTGCTGGGAAATCTTCTGCTTTAAAATCTATATGACTCTTATACTCAATATTTAGAATACCATTTTCATCTAACCATACAATACTTTTCGGCAATTCTATTTTCA
>CAZLMS010000170.1:0-5010 GCA_964560645.1 uncultured Flavobacteriales bacterium
GGGTTTAGTATCTCTAGCCCCTGTTTATAATACAAAATAGCATTGTCAAAATCACTGTTATCATAATACACTTCTGCCAATACCGAATATGCCAATGCCAATAATTCCCTGTTTCCTGATTTTTTAGCTGTTTGCAACAATTCATTACATAAAAACAAGGCTCTATCGGGCGATTCTTTATTGATAATGGGAATGGCTTGCCTGAGAAAATATATCTTTTGCTCGGGATAAAAAGCCTCTCTATACAATTCCAGTAAGCTGTCCGCTTTCTTTCTATCTTGTGCCAATACAGAGATAGCAAGAAAAATAAAGCCCAAAAATATCAGAAAAAATCTTCTCATATCCAATAACTGCGAATATAAAATATTTAGTTTTGCGTTGATTTAAAATTCACTGAACAATGAAACAAAAACAACTTATAGAATGCGTTCCGAATATAAGCGAAGGGCGTGATACGAAAAAAATAAATGAAATTGCTTCGGTAGTAGAAACTGTAGAAGGCGTAAAGCTTTTAGATATTGACCCGGGTAAAGCAACTAACAGAACCGTAATCACATTTGTAGGTGAACCTGAAGCAGTAATTGAAGCAGCTTTCAGACTCATTAAAAAGGCATCGGAGCTTATTGATATGAGTAAACATCACGGAGAACATCCGCGATTTGGAGCAACCGACGTATGCCCGTTGGTACCTGTTAGTGGAATTTCTATGGAAGAAACCGTAAAATACGCTCATAAGTTAGGAAAAAGGGTTGGCGAAGAACTGGGAATCCCCGTTTATTTTTACGAATATGCCGCCCGTGAAGAGAAAAGAAAAAATTTAGCCAATTGCAGAGCCGGTGAATACGAAGGATTGCCTAAAAAATTAGCAAATCCGGAATGGAAACCCGATGAAGGTCCGGCAGAATTTAACGAGAAAGTGAAAAAAACAGGTGCCACCGCAATTTCGGCAAGGGATTTCCTGGTTGCATATAATATTAATTTAAATACCACTTCTACCAGACGAGCCAACGCCGTGGCTTTCGATATCAGAGAAGCCGGAAGAATTAAAACCGACAACGGCAAACCCTGGGGAAAACCTGTATTGGATGAAAACGGCATTCCCGTAAGAATTCCCGGAAAACTGAAATGTGTAAAAGGCATTGGTTGGTACATAGAAGAATATGGAATTGCCCAAATTTCCTATAATCTTACCAATATTAACGTTACGCCCGTTCATATAGCATTCGATGAAACTTGTAAAGCCGCCGAAAAACGCGGACTAAGAGTAACAGGCTCCGAACTGGTAGGACTTATTCCAAAAAAAGCTATGCTTGATGCCGCTGATTATTTTCTTACCAAACAAGAACGTTCTCTGGGCATACCGGAAGAAGAAAAAATAAAAATCGCTGTCAAATCTTTGGGATTAGATGACTTGAAACCATTTAATCCGAAAGAAAAAATTATTGAATATATGCTGGAAGATGAGGAAGAATCCGGCAAAAAACTCATTGATTTAAACCTTAAAAAATTTGCTCACGAAACAGCTTCAGAATCGCCTGCTCCGGGTGGAGGGTCTATCTCCGCTTATGTAGGAGCATTGGGGGTAGCTCTCGGAACAATGGTGGCTAATTTAAGTGCTCATAAACGAGGTTGGGATGAACGTTGGAAAGAATTTTCCGACTGGGCGGTAAAAGGACAAGAATATCTCAACCGGCTTTTAAACTTGGTGGATGAAGACACCAATGCTTTTAATCAAATTATGGCAGCTTACGGCTTACCTAAAAACACGGAAGAAGAGAAAAAAGCAAGACGCCAAGCCATCCAAGAAGCTACCAAAAACGCTATTTTAATTCCTTTTCAAGTAATGGAAACCGCATATCAATCCATGGAAGTAATTGAAAAAATGGCAGAAATCGGAAATCCTAATTCCATTACCGATGCAGGAGTAGGAGCTTTATGTGCCAGAACCGCCGTAATGGGAGCCTTTATGAACGTGAAAATCAATACTGCCGATTATGAAGATAAGCAATTTGTAGAAGAAATTTTAGCAAAAGGCAATGAAATTCAGCAAAAAGCTATCGAAAAAGAACAAAAAATAATTCGTTTGGTGGAAGAAAAAATAGGATAATAATTTATAAACTAAAAACTACACATATATGAAAGCATACGTATTTCCAGGGCAAGGAGCTCAATTCCCGGGCATGGGAAAAGATTTATACGAAAGTTCAAATGTTGCCAAAGAACGATTTGAACAAGCCAATGAAATTTTAGGATTTCGCATTACCGATATTATGTTTAACGGCACCGATGAAGAACTCAAACAAACTAAAGTTACACAACCTGCTATTTTTCTACATTCCGTAATATTAGCGGAAGTGATGGGAGAAAATTTTAAGCCTGACATGGTTGCCGGACACTCTCTGGGAGAATTTTCGGCGTTGGTAGCAGCTAAAGCCTTAGATTTTGAAAACGGTTTAAAACTGGTTTCCAAAAGAGCATTAGCCATGCAAAAAGCTTGTGAAAAAGAACCTTCTACCATGGCTGCCATTTTAGGATTGGAAGACGAAACAGTTGAACAAGTTTGCAAAGAAATAAACGGAGTGGTTGTTCCGGCAAATTATAATTGCCCCGGACAATTAGTAATATCAGGAAGCGTGGAAGCCGTAAAACAAGCATGCGAGAAACTTACGGAAGCCGGTGCCAAAAGAGCTCTTATATTGCAAGTAGGCGGCGCTTTTCACTCTCCCTTAATGGAGCCTGCCAAAGTAGAACTGGAAGAAGCCATTCGTCAAACAAGTTTTAATGAACCTGTTTGCCCTGTGTATCAAAACGTAAATGCCTTACCAGAAACCAATCCCGAAACCATTCAAAAAAAATTGATAGAACAACTTACCGCTCCCGTAAAATGGACACAAACCATGAAAAACATGCTGGCAGACGGAGCTGATGAAATTATAGAGGTAGGTCCCGGAAAAGTGCTTCAAGGATTGTTTAAAAAAATAGACCGAAAATTAAACACCTCAAGCGCAACCGTATCCTAAAAAATATTTACATTGAAAAAACACCGTCCGTCGTTCGACGAAATATATATGGATTTGGCAGTGAACTTGTCAAGGCGTTCACATTGTGTTAAAAGACAAGTAGGTGCTGTTATTGCAAAAGACACACGTATAGTTTCGCTAGGATACAACGGACCTCCGAGCGGAACCTACAATTGCGATGAGAAATGGCCCGAAGAAGGTTGCCCCCGAAGCGAACGAGGCGGTTGTTCACTGGCACTTCATGCAGAAGAAAACGCCATTTTATACGCCGCAAAAAACAAAGTGGATTTACAAGGCTCTACACTTTATGTAACATTAAGCCCTTGCCTTCCTTGTGCTCGGATGATATATACTTCCGGCATCAAAAAAGTGTTTTATCTACATTCCTATGCAGAATATAAAGGATTGGAAAAAGACGAAGGGGTTGATTTCCTCCAAACATTTGGTGTGGAAGTAATTAAATATAAAAAAGATGAATGTAAAAAAGTTTAAATTATACCTTCCTATACTTTTTTTTTTTGTTCTTATTTTGGGTATTTACATCGGACTAAATTTACAAGGAGACGGAAAAAATGCACCCGTAATATTAAAAATGCCCGGTGCCGCGTCCGAAAATCAATCTAAAATAGATGAAATTATCAATTATATAAAAGAAGAATACGTTGATTCCGTTAATGTAAAAGAATTGGAAGAAAAAACCATTCAATATCTTCTTCAAGAACTCGACCCCCACTCCTACTACATTCCCGCCAAAGACCTGCAATCTATGAACGAACCTATTGAAGGCGAATTTGAAGGTATCGGAATTGAATTTAGAATAATCAACGACACCGTAGTGGTAATCAATCCCATTGGAGGCGGACCATCCGAGAAAGTCGGTATTATGCCCGGTGACCGTATAGTTTCCGTAAACGACAGCATTATAGCAGGTACGGGTATCACTAACAGAGATATTATGAATCTCTTGCGCGGCAAAAAAGGTACGGAAGTAAAAGTCGGAATAAAAAGAAACGGCAGTGATGAAATATTGTCATTCAATATCGTAAGAGACAAAATTCCGATAAACAGTATTGAAGCCGCATATATGATAGACGATGAAACAGGATATATTAAACTGAGCCGTTTTTCCAGAACCTCTCACGAAGAATTTGTAAACGCAGCCGAAAAGCTTTTGGAACAAGGAATGAAAAAACTTATTTTTGACTTAACCGGAAACGGCGGCGGCTTACTGGAAGCTGCGGTAGATATTGCCGATGAGTTTTTACCCGATAAAACCCTTATCGTTTATACCGAAGGAAAAGCACGTCCCAGACGTTCTTATTATGCTACATCCAAAGGCATTTTAGAAGACATTCCCGTAGCTGTATTGATTGACGAAGGGTCGGCATCGGCAAGTGAAATTGTAGCCGGTGCTATCCAAGACAATGACAGAGGTATTATTATCGGACGGCGGTCTTTCGGAAAAGGGCTTGTCCAAGAACCTTCTACATGGCCCGACGGTTCGGCAATAAGACTTACCATTGCCCGGTATTACACACCCACCGGACGAAGTATTCAACGACCTTATGACAAAGGTGTGGAAAAATATCACGAAGACTATTATAACCGCTTAAACAATGGTGAACTTATTACTCCCGACAGCATTCATTTTCCCGACTCTCTGAAATATACCACTCCAAAAGGTAAAACCGTTTACGGCGGTGGCGGAATTATGCCCGATATTTTTGTTCCCATTGATACCGCACATCGAACTTTCTACCTCTCAGACCTTATTTATAAAGGAGTAATCCGGCAATATGCTTTTGACAAAATAGATAAAAACCGCCGGGAATGGATAAGTAAGTATCCGAATATTCAAGTGTTTAAAAACAACTATCTTATCTCCGATAAAGAGTTAAAAGAATTTATTAAATATGCAGAAAATAAAGGGGTGAAATACAATGAAAAAGAATTTCAACAATCATGCCAGAGAGCCAGCAAAGCGCCCGCA
>CAZLMS010000171.1:0-4984 GCA_964560645.1 uncultured Flavobacteriales bacterium
GGAGCTTGCTGCTGCTCTGCCGCAAAAAGGTTTTGTTTTGTTTTGGAGAGGTGGGGAGGTTGGCTTTTGGGAATATTTGTATTTATTCACTGAAAAAACGTGAAAGGAATGTTCGAAACAATGTTGTAATTTTAAACAAAACTTATGTTAAACATACTTACTGCTTATTTGGAAGATACAGTTTTTTAATAACCTTTTTTGGTCCGGGACAATAGGCTGTATGACAATCCATGCAAGCGTCAATAGAAGCGTTAAATATTTCAGACGGATTGGCACGGGCAGTATCTAACATCTTAAGCCGGTTAATAAACACTTCCGAAAAAGCATAAAAAGCAGGTTCTTTTACTGTGGAATCTGTAGGGGTAGCTGTTTTTATTTGTTCATATACGGCAATTAATGAATCTACGTTAATCGGTTTTCCGTTCTTTAAAGAGTCGTGAAAGATAAAAAAATCGCGTTTTATTTTCCGCATTAGCAGAGCTAACTCGCTGTTTTTGGTAGTTTCAGCGTTTTTTTCTTTTTCGGGTGGAGGAGAGGGCTTGTTGTTGCAAGAAGCCAAAAAAGAAAGAGAACAGGTAAAAACGAAAAAACGGATTAAAGTGTTTTTCATTTTTTAGGTTCTTCCAATATTACACCTTCCGCTTCAAAAGCCAATGTAATTTCAGGTTCCGTGATTTTTTCAATTTCTTCGGGAGCAGCACCGCCGTCTTCTGCATAATGTCTTAATTCTTCTACAGATATGGTGTCGGTGTATGCCCAACCTTCAAAAATAGCCATTTTGCCGCTGCAATCTTTAGGTACAAAAAAGCCGTAGTCTTTAAAACGAATAGTCATATCCGTGCTGTCCGTCAGTTTTACGGTCATCCAACATCCTTTTTTCTGGCAAACTTCATTTACTTCGGCTCTTATTTTGGCTCTTACGGAATCTTTTCCCACCATTTTGGCGATAAATTCTTCAATAGTGATAGCTCCTTCTTTGGAGATGGTGTCACCGAAATAAGTGTATTGAATGCTAACTTCTTCCGTAACGATGTTGGCGGTTTCTTTTGGAGTTTCCTTTTTTTCTTCTTTTTTAGGATTTCCACATGATATAATTGCACTTACAGCCAAAAAACAAATAATAATTTTTTTCATGTTTCGAGATTTTTTACAAATTTATTAAAAAAGTTACTTGTTGGCTTTTTTAAATGGTTCCATTTTACACAAGAAAACAGCCGGATATTTATTTTGATTTACTTTTGTAGAGTGAAGCAACGAATAGTATTTATATTTCTCTTATTGGTTTTTGGGGTGTCTTGCCGGAAAAAAATGAATCTGAATTGGCAACCCGACCTGTCTTTTCCGTTATTTCATGCCAAAATGGATGTTAATCAAATTAATGCCTCGTTATTAAACAATGTACTTACGTCAGATACTTCAGGATTGATGAATTATTTCTACCACGATACCTTAATCCGTTTTCAGTTGGATACAATAGTGGAAATTCCCGACACGACTTTGATAGATACTTCCTATTTTGTTCCCGGCCCGATGGCGCCGGGTGTGAATTTCCTTAATTCTGAAGACAAAGTAGAATTAAAACTCAAGGATGCCAAATTGAAAAAAGTGCTTGTTCAACAAGGAGAAATAGAAGTGCAACTTACCAACACCCTGCCCGAAATGGTGCTGTTCGATATTCAAATACCTTCTGCAATATTCAATTCCGATACTTTTATGGTGCAGGAGCAAATCCCTGCAAATTCATCTATAGTAAAAAGCTATGATTTGTCGGGATATGAGTTTAACTTAAAAGACATGCAAACAGAGCAGTACAATACTTTTACCATAAAATATTCTGCCACTTCCAATCCGGACGGAAATGTTATTCCCAACGGTTTTTACTCGGTAAATGCCAAAGTAAACATGCAAAATTTTCAACTGTCTTATGCAGAGGGTTATTTCGGACAATCATCTTTTACAATGTCGGAAAAATATGCGGTTAATTTAGTGCCCAATGTGTTGTCGGGTAGTGTTTTGTTTGATGAAGCAACGTTGCAATTAGAAGTGCAGAATTATTTGGGAGTGGAAATTCAACACCATTTGAATCAATTGAAATTCGGAAAGGACGGAGCGGAAGTATTGTTTAACGATATTGAGCAGCAATTAAATACTACGTTTAACAGGGCTAATTTTTGGAATGGACAAGTATATCCCGTAACACGTACTTTTATGTTTACGGGGCAAAATTCCAATATTAACGATTTGATAGGGCTTTTTCCGGAAGAAATAGACATTAGCTCGTTGTTTCAAATCAATCCTCTGGGAAATATTTCCAATTATTCCGATTTTGTGTTTACCGACCAAGGTTTTCTTTTAATTGCCGATGCACAAGTGCCGTTAAGATTTAACACAAACAATCTTATTTTTTCCGACACACTCGATTTGTCTTTTCAATTTGATTCGCTCATTTTAAATGAAAAATATGCCGGAACGATAGATTTGCATGTGATAAATACTTTTCCCTCCGACATAGATTTGAAAGTGTATTTTCTTGATGAAAATCAACTTGTTGTAGATTCTCTTTTTTCAGATTTTCAAAGCTTTCCATACAATACCAATCTTACGGTATATCGAAACCTAACGGAAGTGTCTAATACTCGGTTTCAAAATTGGCAGAATACGGTTCGTTTTGTGAAAGTGGAGGCGAGGTTAAACAGTCCAGATTTTAAAACTTTAACAAATACCGATTATATTTTTGTAAAACCGGTGGTTCATCTTACTTATGAAGCTCATATTTAACATATTCTTTTTAACGGTATTGATAGGGAAAATATCAGCACAATATTTTTTTGACTATTCCCGTGCAGTAAAAGATACCCAGACGGTTTTTACTTATAGTTTTAATTTAAATGTAAACGGAAATAGGTTGAATAATAATTTTTTACATAAATTATATAAAGACGGCTTTGCAGCTCCGGAAGATGTAAGAGAAGTATATAATAGGATGCCTTCCGTTTTTTCTTTTGGAGGCGATTGGAACCAGCATGTATTTTTATCCGTGCCTTTTTCCCAAAACTTTGTTTACAGAGCTTCATTGGCAATAAAAGTTTCCGATAAACAGTTTTTTGCAGGTAAACTTTCCAAGGATGTCTTCGGACTTTTCTTTTTGGGAAACAGCAATTTCTTAGGGCAAACAATATATGCACAAAACGATGATTTAAAATTGATTACATATCAACAAGCAGAATTAGGATTGAATATTGATAACGGTATGGGAAAGAAGATAGGAATATACATAGGATACCTTAATGCCAACAGTTATTTGCAGTTACAATTAAACCAAAGCAATTTTTATACGTCTGTTTACGGAGATACGCTGAAATTTCACAATGAAGCAGCGTTTTTTCAGACTAATCCGGTAAGCCGTTTTTATGAAAACAAGGGAGGGGGTTTTTCTTTGTCGGCATTTTATCAAGTGGATTTTTTCGATTATAATTCCAACAAGTTAAACTCTTCGCTTACTTTTCAAGTATCCGATTTAGGGCAAATTAAATATTACAGGGTAGCATCCTCTGTGGCTCAAAAAGATATTCTTTACACAGGTTTGGAAATAAAAGATGTGTTTAATTATTCTTCCGAATACCAAACTTTTACATCCGATACGCTCGGATTTCAAACTGTTTATATTTCCAAACGGATAAAACTTCCTACGGTTTTTGCTGTTCGTTATTGGCAGTCATACAACTCGAAATTCGCGTTAAATATTCAAGGATATTACCGCATTCAGGCATATTACAAGCCCCTTTTCACAGCTGAAGCTCAATATAAAATACACGACATGCTTACGGTTAAACCTTCATTGGGTTATGGCGGATGGGGGACTTTGCAAACAGGTTTGCTTTTATCTTTCCGGCATTCTTATATTGATTTGGAGCTTGGAACTTATCATGCGGAAAGTTGGTTGTTTCCGAAATATTTCGGTGGTAATAATTTGGTAATTAATTGTAAAATAAAAATATAGCATAATGGATTTATATAATCGGTTTAATCAAAAAGACGGACAATTTTTCCTCATAGCAGGACCGTGTGTAGTGGAAAATGACGAAAATCCTTTTCAAATAGCCGAAAAAATTGTTCAGATTACTCAAAAGTTAAATATTCCCTACGTATTTAAAGCTTCTTACCGAAAAGCCAATCGTTCGAGTATTAACAGCTTTACGGGAATCGGCGATGAAAAAGCATTGGAAATTATTGCTCAAGTGAAAAAAACTTTTCAAATTCCCGTATTAACGGATATTCATTTACCTCATGAGGCCCAAATGGCAGCTGAATATGTGGATGTGCTTCAAATTCCCGCTTTTCTTTGTCGCCAAACGGATTTACTTATTGCGGCGGCAAAAACCGGCAAAATCGTAAACATAAAAAAAGGACAGTTTTTGTCGCCGGAAACCATGAAATATGCAGCCCAAAAAGTGGTGGATTCGGGAAATAACCGTGTGTGGCTCACGGAAAGAGGAACTACTTTCGGATATCAAGATTTAATTGTAGATATGCGTTCCATTCCCGTTATGCAATCTCATGGTTTTCCCGTAATAATGGATGTGACTCATTCTTTGCAGCAGCCCAATCAAACAACCGGTGTAACCGGCGGAAAGCCTGAATTGATAGAAACCATAGCTAAAGCAGCTGTGGCGGCGGGTGCCGACGGTATTTTTCTCGAAACTCATCCCGACCCTTCAAAGGCTAAGAGCGACGGAGCTAACATGCTTAAACTTGACTTGCTGGAAAATTTATTGGAAAAACTTGTCAAAATTCGTCAAGCAATTATATGATAAAGCGCTTACTGATAGCATTTTTCTGGTGTGGAAGTTTAATGGCTCAAACACCCGATACCGTTACTTTTTATAGCATCGGCGGAATAGGAGAAGATGTCGGAAGAGCTATATATCCGACACAAGACAAAGGATACATTTTATCCGGAACAACCGAGAGTTTTGGTCGCGGA
>CAZLMS010000172.1:0-4963 GCA_964560645.1 uncultured Flavobacteriales bacterium
TGGAATTTGCTGGGGAAATTATCCACATTTGGCACAAGCGCACAACAAATAGCTTCCAAAGTAGAAAACATTATCAAGTCTGCCCTTTCCAAACAAAGTAACCTTTTTGAGTCTTTAAATTTCCGCTATTTTGGTCCTGTTGACGGACACGATGTAGAACACTTGGTGAAAATTTTCAATGATTTAAAAGATATTCCCGGACCTAAAATATTGCACTGCGTAACAGTAAAAGGCAAAGGATATAAACCGGCAGAAGAAGACCAAACCAAATGGCATGCGCCCGGTTTGTTTAATAAAGAAACCGGAGAAATTATTAAGGTTGTTCCCAAAAGCCCTACCCCTCCCAAATACCAAGATGTTTTCGGACATACCATTGTGGAATTAGCCGAAAAAAACGATAAAATAATGGGAATAACCCCCGCCATGCCCAGCGGGAGTTCGTTAAATATTATGATGAAAGCAATGCCTCACCGGGCTTTTGATGTGGGAATAGCCGAACAACACGCCGTTACTTTTTCCGCCGGTTTGGCAACGCAAGGACTTATCCCTTTTTGCAACATATATTCTTCCTTTATGCAACGCGCTTATGACCAAGTTATCCACGACGTGGCTTTGCAAAAATTACACGTGATTTTTTGTTTAGACAGAGGCGGATTAGTAGGTGCCGACGGCCCTACACATCACGGTGTATTTGATTTAGCATATATGCGAAGTATCCCGAACATGGTTGTTTCTGCACCCATGAATGAAGAAGAGCTTCGAAATCTTATGTACACCGCACAGCTTGAAAAAAACGCTTTTCCATTTTCTATTCGCTACCCGAGAGGAGAAGGCGTAATGGTAAAATGGAAAACTCCTTTTAAAGAAATTAAAATCGGAACAGGACGAAGAATTAAAAACGGAAACGATATAGCATTTCTTACCATCGGTCATATAGGAAATTACACCGTAAAAGCATGCGAAGAACTGGAAAAACAAGGCATAAGTGCCGCCCATTATGACATGAGGTTTGTAAAGCCCTTAGACGAAACATTGCTGCATGAAGTTTTCGGAAAATTCGACAAAATAATTACGGTAGAAGACGGCTGTATTCAAGGAGGCATGGGAAGTGCCGTTTTAGAGTTCATGGCACACCACGGCTACCATGCAAAGGTGAAAATGTTGGGCGTACCCGACAGATTTATCGAACATGGCACACAAGACGAATTATATAAAGAATGTGGTTTTGACATAGACTCACAAGTTAAAGAAGCTGTTAAACTTGTGAAAAAAGAAGCAAAAATTAAAACTTCAGCATCTGCCTAATGCTTAGACGGTTTTTCTTCTTCGGAATAGGTGTTGCCTTAGGTGTTTGGCTTGTATATTTTTTTCTCATCAAAAACAACCCCAGAGATATTACGGGATGGCTGCCTAATAAACGTGTTTTGCAAATGCTTAGTGAAGACTCGTTGATAATTCCCAACGCGGTAAAATGTAAATTGTCTTGTCTCCAACTGTCTTACGAACAAATAAAAAAAGTGCTGCTTTCCGGAGAAGTAGATTTTAATGAAAGTTCTCCGCGAGACACTCCAAAAAGATATATCGTAAAAGATGCTAATCAAAATAAATTTGAATTTCTATCCTATCAAGACAGCACCGTCCTTTCAAAAATTTTTAACTTGCCCGAGAATTGTAATTGCCCGTAAGATTGAAAAAATCTGATGATATAATATTGATTGACTCCAACCAAAGTTTGGAACACCAATTTTCAAAACTTATCCACTCTCTACACCCTTCCAAAATCGTCATTTTAACAGATGAAAACGTATATGAACACTGCTTACCCGTTCTTGATGAAAGCCTTCCTCAAATATCGAACTCCGAAGTTATTGTAATTGCTCCCGGAGAAGAAAGTAAAAGCATAGATGTTTGTGAAAATATATGGCAAACGTTATTGGAAATAAATGCCGACAGAAATACGCTTCTGATAAATTTAGGCGGCGGTGTTGTTACAGACATCGGCGGATTTGCGGCTTCCGTATATAAAAGAGGAATTGCATTTGTACATGTTCCTACAACCCTGTTGGCAATGACAGATGCTGCCATAGGCGGAAAAACGGGAATCAATTTTTCCGGAATAAAAAACACGATAGGAACTTTTCAAAATCCGCAAAAAGTATGGATATATCCTTTGTTTTTAAAAACACTTTCTTACCGTCAAAGACTTTTGGGTTATGCAGAAACCGTTAAACATTTTTTTCTCGGAGCTAATTTGGAAGAAAATAAAATTTTTCAACCTCAATTGGATAATGAAACATTCTTAAATGAAATAATTATTAAATCGGCAAAATTTAAGCAGCAAGTAGTAGAAAACGATTTTAGAGAATCCGGGCTTAGAAAAATATTAAACTTCGGGCATACCATAGGACACGCCGTTGAAACGGTTCTTCAAATATCACACGGAGAAGCTGTAATAATAGGAATAATAGCAGAGTTGTATTTGTCTCAAAAACATGGATTTTCCGATTTGGAAAAATACACAGGCAAACTTGTTCAATTATATTCCGAATTGCCGGAAATTCCCGAACAAAAATTTTCGGATGTGATAGGCAAAATATATAACGATAAAAAAAATACTCATAAACAAATCACTTTTGTGGCATTAGAATCTGTCGGACACCCGGTATTGAAACATATCGATACGGAAGAAATAATAAAAGCATTAGCATTTTTTAATAACTGCAAATGACAGCAATCAATTTACCGGCATCCAAAAGCATTAGCAACAGAGCTTTAATTATTCAAGCCGTTAATCCTGAAATAATTGTCCAGAATCTCAGCACAGCCGAAGACACTGTGAATCTACAAAAAGCATTAAACCAATTAAAAGAAGGAAACAGTAAAATATTCACCGGCGAAGGCGGCACTACATTTCGCTTTTTTTTAGCGTATGCCGCTACTCAAAAGAAAAACATCATTATCGAAGGCTCGGAACACTTGAACAACAGACCCGTAAAGCCATTATTGAAAGCATTGGAAAGTTTAGGTGCCCGGTTTGAATACCTGAAAACCCCCTACAAACCGCCGTTAAAAATAATAACACCCGTAAACCTTAATAAGGAAAAAGTTGAAATAGATGCCTCGGAAAGCAGCCAATTTCTATCAGCAATGTTGTTGATTGCTCCCTTGTTTAAAAACGGATTGCTTATTCAAACAAATGAAAAAATTGCTTCGGAAAGCTATGTGCGTATGACTTTGCATTTAATGCAATTTTTCGATGTGGAAGTATCCGTTGATGAACAGGTCTTTAAAATTCCGAAAAAGCAATATGCGTCAAAACAAATTCTTGTGGAAAACGACTGGTCTTCTGCCACTTATTGGTGGATTACGGCGTTTTTGTTGCCGTATAAGAAAATAAGATTGAAGCAATTGCCTCTACCCTCTTTTCAACCTGATGCATCCATTGTTGAATTGTTAAAAGCATATATTGAGTTTGTGCCCGACGGAAAAGATTTAATTATTTGGAAAAAACCTGATGCCCCAAACAGCGCGTATAAAATATTTGGTTGCGAAAATTGTCCGGATTTAATTCCTTCATTGGCTGTTTTTTGTGCCGTAGCACAAATGCCTTGTAAAATAACCGGAACAAAAACATTATACAAAAAAGAAAGTAACCGGGTGAAAGCTCTTAAAAACGAATTGAACAAAATCGGTGTTAAAGTTAAAGAGTTATCCGAAAACGAATTGGAAATAATTCCGCCTCCGAAACTCGTACTAAACCATCCTAAAATCAATACTTACAACGACCATCGAATCGCAATGGCTTTTGCTCCGCTAAAAATTCTTTTTCCTACACTTGAAATAGAAAACCCTTCAACGGTAAATAAATCTTTTCCGAATTTTTGGAATGAATTCAATAAAATGTTTAATGTTGAATAAAATTAAATTTAAGTCTGGAACTTTGTTCAAAACGTTGTCCTAAATTAAAAAGGTCTTCATCATCAGCTTCATAATGCCAATTGACCGTAATTTGCACGCCTTTGTCAAGCCATTTCTCCATAGCGTTAAAAATTTTCTTAAAAGCAATAACGGAAGATGAACTAATGTATTCCAACTTCATTTCTATCGTCAATTCTTTTGCTTTCGGCTGAACGCCTTCAAGCCAAGCTAAAAAAGGCTCATAATATGCTCTGGAATCTTCCGGAAAAGACTTTCCTATTATGGAAAACTGATTGTTTTCAAAATCAAAATTAATTTGAGGAGCGTCTTTTTCTTCTTCTTTAAAAAACTTCATCATACAATGGCTTTAACACTAAACAAAGAATAATTTTTGTTTACTTTTTTTAAGGTAAACTCTACATTTTTATTGCAAACCAAAGCAATTGTCAATAAGCCTAAGCCTCCGCCTTGCTTATCGTTAAACTCGGCGTTTTCTTCTATTTCCAAAAATTTTTCGTTTATTTTTTCAATATCGGATTCTTCAATAAAATCTATGCGATTATTCAATGTGCCCAAATCGTCGTTTCGCACAAAATTGGAAGAATAAATTTGATATTCGTCTTTCTTTAAATCCTTTCCTATAAAGAAATATGCCAGGTGAAAACCTCCTTCGTTCCGCTCGGCGTGGTAGAGAATATTTTGCAATATTTCAATAGACGCATTAACGATTTTTTTTATTCGCTTTCTCGTTTCTCCCTGCAGTTCCATCTGACTTTCAATAAAATATGTTATAGTAACAACCGTGTCCTGCGTAATATTGCCGATATGTGCCAATATCGTTTTATGATGTTCACTTTCGGCGAAAAAAGTTTTAAGCTTTTGGTATTCTTCAAAAAGAAGCTCTTCTTCTTTAATATTTGGCTTAATATCCGTCATTAACGCAAATATCGGCTAAAATAACAAAAAGAAATTGAACAGCGAAATTTTTAATAAAAATTGTTTTGTGTACACAATTCATTTGAAGATGAGAAGTGTATTTTACAAA
>CAZLMS010000173.1:0-4949 GCA_964560645.1 uncultured Flavobacteriales bacterium
TAACCTCCTTTAAGATAGTTTTGACGCATGGTTTCCGTTTGTTCTTTGTTGGCAATAAGGCTGTATATTTTAAAAGCATTACAAGTGTCGGGGTTTTTGGGTTCTTCGAGGGGGGTACTGTCGGTTACGATTCGCATAATTTGTTTTCTCAATTGTTTTTCGGGTAAAAAGATGTCTATGAAGTTGTTATAGGATTTGCTCATTTTTTGTCCGTCCGTTCCGGGAATTATCATCACTTGTTCCTCAAATTTAGCTTCGGGAATTACAAAAATTTCTTCATTATACGTTCGGTTTATTGTTCCGGCAATGTCTCTGGTAATTTCAATATGTTGTTTTTGGTCTTTTCCTACGGGGACAATTTCGGCATCATACCCGATAATATCGGCAGCCATTAACACGGGATAAGTAAAAAGCCCGGCATTTACATCCGATAATTTGTTTGATTTTTCTTTAAACGAATGTGCATTTGCTAACATTGGAAAGGGTGTAAAACAATCTAAATACCAGGTGAGTTCACATACCTCGGGAGCTAAATCCGATTGTTTGTAGAAAACCGTTTTGGATGTGTCCAACCCCAAAGCAAGCCATGCTGCAGCTGTTTGAAATGTGTTTTTTTTGATTGTTTCCCCGTCTTTTACGCTGGTAAGTGTATGTAAATCGGCAATGAACAAAAAAGATTCGTCGTTTGATTCGTTGGCCATTTTTATAGCCGGCAACATGGCGCCCAAAATATTTCCCAAATGAGGCCGTCCCGTACTTTGAACTCCGGTTAAAATTCTTGCCATGAGTTTTTTGTTTATGCGAAGATGAGAATTTTTATTGAATATCTAAATACGGTTCTGTTTTTTGAAACCATGCTTCAGAAAGGATGTGTATTTTAAGCAAGTCTTTTATAGATTGATATTCACCGTGTTGTAAACGATAGTTTACAATAGCAGACGCTTGACTTTTACTAATATACGGATGCGAAAACAAGGTTTTGTAATCGGCGGTGTTGATGTTAATTTTCTTTAGTTGAATATTTTCACATTTAAAATGATGTTTGTTTTTTTCTATCAATAAATTATCAATTCCATACACTTCGGAAAGCTGCTCTATTTTGTAAAACCCTCCCAACGCTTCTCGGTACTTCACAATTCGTGCAGACAGTTTGGAACCTATTCCCCTTATTTGCTTAAACTCAGATGTATCTGCTTTATTGATGTCTATTACAAAGTTTTTTTCTTGCTTAGATTTGTTATATGTTTTTGACAGAGCAATAGTTTGATTATTGTTTTTAAGAGCTACTATAAATGCGGCATCGAAACCTGATTGTTTTACTTTGGGAAGTTCCTTTTCCGCAGCTTCTCGCGAAGAAAAGTCGCCGTAAAAATATTTATATAATGTTCCTTTTTGTTGTTTGGTTACAGGCGACAAATTTTTAAATATCGAATGGCTTGATTCGTAATTTTTAGAAGATACCAAAAGTTGAATTTTAAACACCACATTCTCTCCGGGAATTACAATATAAGGCTCTACTTTTTGATACCATTCTTCCGTTATTCCGTATATTTTCTTTAAATCTGTCTTTTGTTTGAAGAAGCCGCCTGCCGCTTCGTATTTTTGAATGATTTTGATTTGCCAATCTTTCAAGCCAAGCATTTTCCATTTTTCTTCAGATAAGTGATTGGGATTAAACTCAAAAAGTTGCACCGTAAATTCTGTTTGAGAAGAATCTTTTGAAAAATCTTTACTGTATTTTTTCAGTTTTTGAATAAGCCTGGCAGATAAAAAACGAAGGTTCTCAAAATCCTCTGCTGTTTGAAACGGTTGTTTTTCCCTTTGTTGAATAAACACTTTGGCTTCTTCTTCGGATAGGCCGAACAGGATTAGCTCTTTTAAAGATGCTTGATTCGGGTTAAGATAAAATGTTGCGGCATTTTTTTGAACATGCTTTTGCTTTTGAGGTTTTTCCAACTCATTTACGATATTGTTGAGTTTATCAAAACTGAATGTTTCATTGCCGGAAAAGTATCCGCGTTTAGCAGCATAGTGAAATACGCCTAATGCCAAAATCAGAATTGTTAATATAAAAAGTCCTCTGCGTTCCGGTTTATTAAAGTAGAAAAAGTCTTCAAAAAAAGACATTTTTATCGAGGCTCATCATCGTTTTCCGAATAAGAATCCGGTTCAGGTTTTGGCGGTGTGGTCAGTACTTTGTAAAAAAAGTATCCGGTAATTATTGTTACCGTTGTTTGAACCAAAACCATCATTATTATTGCCGAAGTGCTCATTGTTATATTTATGTTTTTAATCTAAATGCTCTACCGGTATTTTGTTTTCACGTTTTTTAGAGGCTATATACACCAACACACAGATGCCGAGAAATACCAATACCAGTAAAAGTCGTGACATGTCCACAAAAAACTGTCCGGTAGGGATACCTTGTTTAAACCACACAATTTCTTCTCCAAATCGAAAAATTTGATGCAATATGCTTCCTTTGTCAAAAAGCCATCCGTTTCCGGACGCAAGACTGCTCCATGCGGCAGCCCAATCGTCGTTTTGCGGTTTGATAAGTGCTCCAAGAAAGACTAATAGAATAAAAATCGGAGTAACATATTTGATGAGGTATTTAAAAACTACCGGAACCTTGATATCTGCCCCATGGGTAATTTCTTTCCAGCCGTTTTCTATGCCGAATATCCACCCGAAAAGAATTACTTCAGCCAATGCAAAAATTACCAAAGACACCGTTCCTGTCCAATAATCATATTCGTCAAAAACTCCTTGTTGAAAGAATAAAATCGGCGGAAGCGCCAAAAAGAAAACAATTACTCCCAATGTCCATGCAGACTTTTGCCGGCTCCATTCAAATTCGTGTTCCATAAATCCCATCCAAGGAGTTCCCATTGCCAAAGAAGAGGTAACACCTGCAAAGAACAATAGTCCGAACCATGCTACTCCGGAAATAACAGACAACGCTACTCCCCATTGGTCAAATAAAAAGGGCATGGTTTTAAAAGCCATCATAAATCCGGCATTTTCCATAATCCAATCCATTCCTAAATATCCCACAGCAATAGGAATAACTACAGATGCTCCTAATACAATTTCTACAAATTCGTTCATCCATCCGGCACTCATTGCATTTAAAGCAATGTCGTCTTTATATCGCACATAAGAAGCATAGCACTGAATGGTACCCATTCCTACGGAAAGTGTAAAAAATACTTGTCCGGCAGCTTCCAGCCATGTTTTAAAATTCCATAATCCGTTGAGCGAAGGTTTCCACAAGAAGTCAAGTGCTACAAGAGAATTGCATGTTTCGCATCGTCCGGTATCGCCTAGGGTAATAGCTCTTACAGCCAAAATAATTCCAAACAACAAAAGCAAAGGCATGGCTATTTTGGCTGCTTTTTCTATTCCGCCGCTTAATCCTCGAGATAGAATATAAATATTGATTGCCAATGTGATGATGAAAAATACAAATGCTTTCCAAGAGAAGTTTATCAATCCTTCATCGGTTCTGATTCCTACGTAATTGTTAAAAAAATCGGATAGTGCAGTGTCGCTCATACCAATAAACGTTCCTTGAACGGTTTCAAATACGTATGCAAGTGTCCAAGATTCAATGTAAGTGTAATAGGAAATAACGCCCAAATTGGTAAATATTCCGAACACACCGAAATACTTCCAAAACTTTCGATGGGTCATGTTGTCGAGGATAAACGGAGTAGAATGGTCGCCGAATTTTCCTCCGTAACGCCCCATTCCCCATTCTACAAAAAGCAGGGGCAACCCCATCAGTAAAAAGCATACCAAATAAGGAATTATAAATTCACCCCCGCCGTTCTGAACAGCTTTAATCGGAAATCTCAAGAAGTTGCCCAATCCCACGGCATTTCCCGCCATTGCAAGAATCAACCCCACACGAGAACCCCAGTTTTCTTTTACTTCCGTCATGATTTTTTGCTTTTAAAGTGTCAAAAATAATAACTTCTATGAATTTTGCAAGTTTTTAAGCTGTTCATCTACAATTTTAAGTCCTTCGACAAAAGAATGCGGTTGGTAGCCTAATTCTTTTTTGGCTTTATCTAAAATAAATCCTGTTTTAGGAGGTCTTTTTGCAGGCTGGTTAAGTGTTTCGCTTTTTACGGGTGTTATTAAACTTTTGTCTAACTTGTAAAAATCGGCGACTTTGTAAACCAAATCCAGTATGCTCATTATCTCATCGCCGGAAATATGATAAATACCTGATGCTCCTTTATCGGCAATCAATACGCAGCCCATAGCAAGGTCTTCCGCCAAGGTCGGTGAACGAAATTGGTCGTCTACAACATTAATGGATTGTTTGTTTTCCAAAGCATTTTTTGCCCATAACACTACGTTGGAACGACTCATATTGTCCACTACTCCGTAAACAATAATGGTTCTTACTATAGCCCATTTTTCAAGCCCGGAGTTTTGAACAATTTTTTCGGATGCTAATTTGCTTTCGGCATAGTAGCTTAAAGGATTAGGTTCATCGGTTTCTTTGTAGGGACCGTTTTTTCCGTCAAAAACAAAATCGGTAGAGAGATGGATGAGATGTGCATTCGTTTTTTTAGCCGATTCCACCAAATATTCTACTGCTTTGACGTTTATTTGCCAACACTGTTCCCGTTCTGTTTCACATAAATCCACATTAGTCATTGCTGCCGTATTGATAATTACGTCGGGTTGTATTTCATCCAATGTTTTTTGAACTTGCTGCTTGTCGGTTAAATCCACACTGTGAAAATAATAACCGTTTTTCTCTCGAACTCTGTTTTCGCCTCTTGCTAAAGCGTGTAATTCTATGTCTTTACGTGCTTTTAGCAAATACACCAGTTTTTGTCCTAATAATCCGTTGGAGCCGGTAACTGCAATTTTTTTCATAACGAAAGCCTTGTTTGGTGTTCAAAATTAGAATTTTATAGCGAAAGACG
>CAZLMS010000174.1:0-4942 GCA_964560645.1 uncultured Flavobacteriales bacterium
CCATTAGAAAAGGAATTTTGGGGGAGTAAAGGGAAAAAAAAAAAAAAGGGATTGGATGTGGATAGCTTGTATTATTTTCAAACAGAATATAATTCTAAGAGTGGTAAGTATGATAAAATTGTTCCTTTTTTAAACATTGATTATCCAAGAGACATAAGAAATGTTTATTTCTGATAAAAAGGAAGAATAAATTGTATCTATAACCTTCTCTCCAAACCAAAAAAATCCCTACCTTTACCCTATGCAAACCTGCGGAGAAATATCCAAAAAACGCTGTGCCTTTGGTATGCTCACGCCCAAGGACACCAACAAGCATTTTTTAAAGCTTCCAAAAAAAACAGTTTGTCGGATAAAAAACCGCGTAGTTTTACACTTTGGCTTAATCCTTGCCCGTTCCCTTCATAAAAAACAGCCCCGTCTGTTAAATATCTTGGATGTTTATAAATTTAATTTTATTTTTGACAAAATTTTAAAAACAAGATTATGCGAAAATTAGTTTTATCAATTGTTTTATTGCTGTCTATAGCTTCTGTTCCAACATTATTTGCCGGTAACAACAATAATGATTTTAAGAAAAAGTTTGCCGAAGCTACCGGATATTTATACGACAAAGATTATGTAGATGCTTTACCCATCTTGTTGGAACTGCATGAGATGCAACCGGACAATGCCAACATCAATTTCCAAATAGGGCTTTGTTATTTCAATTCTTTCTTACCCAAAGAAAAAGAAAAATCGGTTGCCTATTTTGAAGAAGCCGTAAAAATGGTTTCACCCGACTACAAAGAAGCCGACTACAAAGAAACTTACGCACCCGTAGATGCATGGCTTTATTTAGGCGATGCTTATCACCATTTCTATAAATTCGACAAAGCTAAAGAAGCCTATCAAAAATATTTATCTTATTTCTCTCCCGAAGATGAAGAAATAAAAAAGTTTATAGACCATAAATTACAAGTTTGCGATAACGCCAAAGAGCTTGTAGCCGCTCCCATTGCCATGAAAATTGAAAATCTCGGTAAAACCGTCAATTCCGAATTTGCAGATTATTCTCCCGTAACCAATGCCGACGAGTCCGTGCTTATTTTTACCTCCCGCCGTTCCAACAGCACCGGAGGCGAATTAGCCGAAGACGGCAAATATTACGAAGATATTTATATTTCGGAAAACGTCAACGGCTCATGGACAGAACCTCGCAGTATCGGTGAAAATATCAACACCAACGACCACGAAGCAACCGTAGGAATATCTGCCGACGGACAACAGTTACTCATCTACAAATTTGTGGACGGTTCCGGCGATTTGTTTATCAGTAGATTGATTGGTGACACATGGAGCGAACCCGAAAAATTAGGCTCCAACATCAATACAAAAGCCTACGAGTCTAACGCCAGTTTAAGTGCCGACGGAAACTATCTATATTTCACCTCAGACCGCGAAGGAGGTTTTGGCGGATTGGATATTTACGTATGTAAAAAAATGCCCGACGGCTCTTGGAGTTTAGCCAGAAACTTAGGTCCGGTAATCAATTCTCCTTATGATGAAAGCGCCGTATTTATGCACCCCGACGGAAAAACATTGTTTTTCAGTTCCAAAGGTCATAAAACCATGGGCGGATTTGATATTTTCTTTTCAACCATGAACGACGACGGTACTTGGACAGAACCTCAAAACTTCGGTTATCCCGTAAACACAACCGATGACGATGCCTTCTTCTTCCCCACCGCCGACGGAAAACGTGCTTATTATGCTTCTTTTAAAGAAGACGGTTACGGCGATTTGGATATTTACATGCTCACCTTCCCCGAAAAAGAAGAAGCTTCGCTTACTGTTTATACCGGTTATGTTAAAGGAAAAGACGGAAACGTTCCCGAAGGTGTAATGATTAGTGTTTTTGATAACGAATCGGGAGAACTCATCGGAGAATACACTCCCAACTCAGCCACAGGTAAATACATTATTATTCTTCCCACCGGTAGAAATTACAATATTGTGTACGAAGCTCCCGGATGTTTCTATCATTCGGAAAATATCTATGTTCCCGCAGGAACTGCCTACAGCAAAGTTGAAAAAGCTATTGAATTAGACCCGTTTGAAGTAGGTGAAATTGTACGATTAAACAATATTTTCTTTGATTACGATAAAGCTACCTTAAAACCCGAATCCACTACAGAATTGGAACAATTGGTAGAATTGATGGAAAAATGCCCTTCTCTTAAAATTGAAATTTCCGGACATACCGACAGCAAAGGTTCCGAAGAATACAACTTAAAACTTTCTCAAGCCAGAACGGAAACTATCGTAAAATATTTGGTGGAAAGAGGAATTGACCCTAACAGACTGGTTGCCAAAGGATACGGAGAAAGCAAGCCGGTTGCACCCAATACCAACCCCGACGGAAGCGACAATCCGGAAGGACGGGCGCTTAACAGACGTGTAGAGTTTAAAGTATTGGCAATATAATGTTCAACAGCTTTGGTAAAATTTACCGGCTTACCACTTTCGGAGAATCGCACGGAAAAGCCATAGGAGGAATTATTGACGGCTGTCCGGCTGAAGAAGAAATTGACATTGAACTAATACAACAACAACTTCGCCGGAGAAGACCCGGACAATCGCCAATTACCACCCAAAGAAACGAACAAGACACAGTTCAAATTTTATCAGGACTATACAACGGAAAAACCACCGGTGCGCCAATTGGTTTTGTGATTGAAAACAACGACCAAAAAGGAAAAGATTACAGCAATATTGAAAAAGTTTACCGCCCCTCCCATGCCGATTACACATACCATCAAAAATACGGAAATTATGCCATAGAAGGCGGCGGAAGAGCATCGGCAAGAGAAACTGCTAATTGGATAGTAGCAGGCAGCATTGCCCGGCAAATTTTGTCTAAAAAAAATATAGCGTTTAATGCTTATGTATCTCAAATAGGTTCCATCCGCTTAAACAAACATTATTCGGAACTCGATTTACAATCAACCGATGAAAACCCCGTGCGCTGCCCCGATAAATCCGTTGCAGAAAAAATGCAAAAATTGATAGAACAAACTCAAAAAGAAGGAGATACATTAGGCGGTGTAATTACGGGAGTTATACAAAATGTTCCGGTAGGATTAGGTGAACCTGTTTTTGAAAAGCTGCATGCTAATTTAGCCAAAGCCATGTTCAGCATCAACGCCGTGAAAGGATTTGAAATAGGCGGCGGTTTTGAAATGGCTGCTCAAAAAGGCAGTGAAACCAATGATTCATTTATTCTGGAAAACGGGAAAATAACCACTTCCACCAATTTTTCGGGAGGGATTCAAGCAGGCATAAGCAACGGACAAAATATCTATTTTAGCGTAGCTTTTAAACCTGTTTCATCGGTTAAAAAAACACAGAAAACGGTTAGTAAAGAGTTTGAAGAAACGGAATTAACCATATCGGGAAGACACGACCCTTGTGTAGTTCCAAGAGCCGTGCCTATTGTAGAAGCGCTGTCGGCTATGGTTATTTTTGACCATTATCTAATGGCTGTTACCCGTAAAATCAAGTAAATTAAATGAAAAAACTGCCTTTACATACCAAAATTATTATCGGGCTGATATTAGGAATTGCCTGGTCGTTTTTTTCGGTTTTTATGGGCTGGAATAGTTTTACGGAAAATTGGATAGCTCCTTTTGGAACAATTTTCATCAAGCTCCTAAAATTTATAGCGGTTCCGTTGGTAATGTTTTCCATTATTAGCGGTGTGGCAAGTTTAAAAGATATTTCCTCTTTGGGAAAAATAGGTCTTAAAACTTTGGCGCTCTATCTCTCCACTACCCTATTATCCGTTTCATTGGGATTGATATTGGTAAATATTTTAAAACCGGGAAATTTTATTGACAGTGAACAACGCCTGCAAAACCGAATAGCATACGAAAACTGGGTGAAACAAACCAAAGGAGTAGAAATAATTGACAACCAATCTTTTTCCAAACAAGATGCTACCGTAAAGCCGGCAACCGATACTACCCCGATTGATGAAAATCTAAAAGAAAAAATAGCGGTTGCCAATCAAAACAAAAACCAATCCCCGCTTCATTTTTTAGTGGATATGATTCCCGAAAATATTGTGCTTTCATTGTCGAACAATAAGCTGATGCTTCAAGTGATATTTTTCTCGATTTTTTTCGGCATTGCCTTGGCTTTGAGTGAATTTGACGAAAAAATTACGGTGATTAACTTTATTACGGGCGTAAATGAAGTTTTTTTGAAAATGGTGGACATTATTATGAAAGCTGCCCCGTTTTTTGTGTTTTGCCTTTTGGCCGGTGTAATTTCAAAAATGGCTGACACTCCCGAAAAAATCATTGAAATTTTTAAAGGCTTAGGTGTGTATTCGCTTACTGTGGTGTTAGGTATTTCGATGCTTGTTTTTGTAGTATATCCCCTTCTTTTAAAAATATTCGTGAAACGAATTTCTTATACCGATTTTTTCAGGAAAATAAGTCCTGCACAATTTTTAGCATTTTCTACCAGTTCCAGTGCCGCCACGCTTCCCGTAACTATAGAATGTGTGGAAGAAAACCTGAAAGTTCCCAACAAAATTGCAGGATTTGTTTTACCTGTCGGAGCTACCGTAAATATGGATGGCACAAGTTTGTATCAAGCTGTAGCCGTGGTATTTTTAGCTCAAATGCACATGATTGATTTAACATTAGGACAACAACTTACCATTGTATTTACCGCCACGTTGGCTTCTATCGGTTCGGCAGCAGTACCCAGCGCCGGATTGGTAATGTTAATCATAGTTTTGCAAGCCGTAGGATTAAATCCTGCATGGATTGCCATTATTTTCCCTGTGGACAGAATTTTAGACATGTGCCGTACAGTAGCCAATGTTACCGGTGATGCAACCGTATCTACCATAATTGCTGCTTCGGAAAATGCTTGGGAAGAGTAAAAAATCAAT
>CAZLMS010000175.1:0-4916 GCA_964560645.1 uncultured Flavobacteriales bacterium
ATCTTTAATCTTATGCATTTCATTTTGAGGAATAAAAATAATATTTGAATATTTTTTGGAAAGATATTCGGCTAAATATTCTTGTTCGGTTTGAAAAGGCGTGGGAATTAAAATCATAGGTTTATTTAACGGAAAAAAATCCATAATGGAAGAATAGCCCGAACGGCAAATAATCACTTTCGATTGTTGAACGGTTTGCCATAATAAATCATCTCTTAAATGGGAATATATCGTTATTTGGTTGTTTGCTGTTTTTTCGTTTTCTTCAGGACAGCCTTTTAGAATAACCCCTTTTTTATTTTGTTTTGAAAAAATCTTAACGATTTCATTGTAAAAAATACTTTTTTGAGGTTCCGGTCCGCTGCAAATTGCTGTAAAATCATATCTTAGAGCAAGATTAGTTGTTTTTTCCGGAGAAAATCTCGACAATTGTCCGATGTATTTTATTTTATGTTGAAGCAACAGATGAGGATAACTTAATTTTCCCGAAAGCGAACGATATTCATCATCAGGTACCCATATTTCGTCAAATTTGTTAAGAAAGTTGCGGTTAATTTTTCGGGCAATAATATTTGCTTCAATATTGATTTGATGCGTAATGATTACAGATTTTACGTTTTTATTTCTGAAACCGTAGCGGCTGTCTGAAATAATCAAATCGTAGTTTGTATTTTTTAAAATTTCGGCTACGAAAGTTTTTTCTTTTTCAACGGTTTTGAAAAACTTTGGAAATTGTTTTACCACCGACCAAAAATCCATTCCTTTTTCGGAATAGTGGATATTATATCCGATTGTTTCTAAGTAGTTTAATTTTGGAAAATAACTTTTTAAAAAATCAATTTGAAAAGATGTTCCTGCTATATCAACTTGATAATTTTGATTTAATAAATTTCTAATAACCGGAATAATGCGGGTAGTATGTCCTAATCCCCAGTCAATGGGAGATATAAGTACTTTTTTCATTTGATTTTAAGAGCTTCGAGTGCTTTTTGGCAATGTCCTTTCATATCAAAAGCTGATTTAAATTTATAGATGAGTTTTCCATTTTTATCAAACACAAATGTTTCTCGTCCGGGAATAAATAATAAATCGTTTTTAACACCAAACATTTTTTTCACTTGATTACCAGAATCACTGAGTAAAATAAAAGGCAATCGGTATTTTTCTTTAAAATGTTTATGAGATTCAGGGCTGTCTGAACTAATTCCTATTACTACGGCGCCGGCATCCTTAAAGTCTTCATAAGCATCTCTAAATGTACATGCTTCTTTAGTGCAACCGGGCGTGTCGTCTTTCGGATAAAAATAAATCACAATATTTTGACCTTTAAAATCACTGATTTTTACAGGATTGTTATTTTCATCCGGCAATGTAAATTCAGGAAGCATATCTCCAATTTCCATGAAAAATTTGTTTTATTTGTAAATAAAAGCAATATTATGAGATTTTTAATAACTACACTCGTTTGGTTGATAACTGTCCATTCGGTTTTTGCTCAAAATTTTTCCGCTTATCGAGTGTTCAACTCTCAAGGAAAAAAATCATCGTTCAAGAAATTTTTGAAAACGGCAGCAAAATCCGACGTGGTTTTTTTCGGAGAACTGCACAACAACCCTATATCACATTGGCTTCAACTTCAAACAGTTAAAGAACTGTCTAAACAAAAGCCTTTAATTTTGGGAGCGGAAATGTTTGAGGCAGATAATCAAGAACAAATAAATCTTTTCTTAGAAGGAAAAATAAATGCAGATTCGTTAGAAAAAACAGCCCGGTTATGGTCAAACTTTAAAACAGATTATTATCCGCTCTTGCAATTTGCCAAAGAACATAAATATCCGTTTATAGCTACCAATGTTCCTCGAAGATATGCATCTATGACCTATAAGCAAGGATTTGAAGTTTTGGATTCATTGCCGGACGAAGAAAAGAAATGGATAGCCCCTTTGCCCATAACTTACGATGAAACTCTTCCTACATACCAAAAAATGAAAGAAATGATGCCCGGACACGGAGGAGAAAACTTACCTAAAGCACAAGCTGTTAAAGACGCCACAATGGCTTATTTCATAGCTAAAAATTTTGAAGAAGGAAAAATATTTGTGCATTTTAATGGCAGCTATCATTCCGACTATAAAGAAGGAATCGTTTGGTATTTAAAAAAACGGTTACCAGATGCAGAAATTATTACCATAACCACTGTGCTTCAGGAAGACATTAAAAAGCTGGAAGAAGAACATAAAAATAAAGCCGATTTTATTATTGTGGTTCCCGAGGATATGACAACTACTTACTAAGGCTATAAAAATAGCGTTTGTAAACAAAGCGACAAAATTAAATCTTTCAAAACACTATCTTCGTTGCTAAACCTATGAAAAGAAGAAGTTTTATTCAGTCTGTATCATTGGCTGCATTATATGCCCAACTTCCTTTTTGGATAAGATGCTCAAATCCCTCCGAAAAAAAGTTAAACAATTATTTAAATCAACTTGCCGATTATGAACCGCTTACCGAACATCAGGCAAAAACAGCCGCATCGGTTCAGCAAATCTTGTTTCCCGACTCTGAGGAAATTCCCGGAGCTATTGCCATTAATGCTTTCCCCTTTTTTATATGGATTTTAAATGATAAATACAGAGATGAAGCAGAAAACCGATACTTAATAAACGGATTAAATAAATTAAATGATTTTTCAAACGAGAAGCAAAACAAAAACTTTTGGCAAATTTCTTTGGACAATAAAAAAGAAATTCTTTTGAATTACATCGAAGAAAAAGGGGACAGCTGGTTGTCTTCCATGTTTTCCGTGGTGCTGGAAGCATTGTTTGCCAATCCTGTGTATGGGAGCAATCCGGGTGAAATAGGCTGGAAATGGTTAAATTACACTCCCGGCTTTCCCCAACCTACGGAAAAGAACAAATATCCGCATATAATGGAAAAACGAACTAAAGAAAAAATAATTTTTACTCACTTGGAACAGTTAAAAAATGATTAATCGGATGTTTGATATTTGTGTAATAGGAAGCGGAGCGGGAGCCGGACCTGTTATTTATGAACTTTCAAAGGCGGGCTACAGAGTGGTAGTGCTTGAAAAAGGACCATGGTATAGAACCGAAGACTTTTCTAAAGACGAACTTTTTGTTTCACGCCGTGATGCATATACACCAAATCTTAGAGACGAACGACATGTGATAGAAGAACCTCTTGAAAATGGCGGATGGGAGTCAAAATCTACCTTTGAAACAGGGCTTACTTTTTGGAACGGAAACTGTGTAGGAGGTTCATCAAACTTTATGAGTGCATACTTTGAACGTTTGAAACCCACAGACTTTAAATTACTTTCTACTTATGGAGAAATAGAAGGAGCAAATATTGCAGACTGGCCCATTTCATACGAAGATTTAGAGCCTTATTACACCAAGGTAGAGCAGATAGTTGGTATTTCCGGAAAAGTAGTGAATCATAAATTCGCCGAGCCGCGTTCCACTCCCGATTTTCCTTATCCGCCTCTTCAAGAAAATATTGTTTCTCAATGGATTGATAACGCAGCTGAAAAACTTCAATGGGATATAATACCATTGCCTAGAGGCATTATTTCCCGTCCGAAAAACGACAGAAACGCTTGCTATTATTCCAATTTTTGCGGAAGCTACGGTTGCTCATCTAATGCTAAGAGCAGTTCAAGAGTTTCATTGATTCATGACGCCTTGAAAACAGGTAATTGCTCCGTAATTCCCAATGCTAAGGTATATCATTTGGAAACCAACGGCAATCATAAAATTAAAAAAGCATGGTATTATGATGCGGACGGAAACAAGCAGTTTATAGAAGCAAAAATATTTGTAGTGGCATGTCAGGCGGTGGAAACGTCTCGTTTACTATTAATGAGCCGCAATAAAGAATTTCCAAAAGGATTGGCAAATAACAATGAACAGGTTGGAAAAAATCTTTTGTTTTCTGCCGGAGGAAGCGGAGGCGGATTTTTTTATTTGGAAGATTTTTCCAAAGCGGAAGCGGAAGAATTAGCGCGTCCGGGACTTTTTGTAAACCGCTCGCTTACGGAGTTTTATGAAATAAACGATTTAAAAGGAAATAAAAAAGTAAAAGGCGGAGTAGCTCATTTTTTATTTGAACACGGAGCCGGAATAGGAAAGGCAATTCGCCGGAAATGGCGGGGCAATAACTTGATTTACGGAAAAACATATCAAGAAAATTTAAAATATTACCTGAATAAAGTGAGAAAAATCAGATATGAAATATTTGTAGATTGGTTACCCACCGATAATTGTTTTGTAGAACTGGACCGAAATGTAAAAGATAAATGGGGAGACCCGGTTGCCAAAATACGAACGGGCTATCATGCACATGATATTGAAGTTGGGAAATATATTTCGGAAAAATGTAAAAGGGTGTTGAAAGAAATCGGAGCGGAAAAAATTTATGATTCTATAAGTGGAGACCCTCCCGCCAATTTGCAAGCAGGAGGTTGTCGTTTTGGAGATAATCCGGAAACATCTGTGCTGGATAAAAATTGCAAAGCACACGACGTGGATAATTTGTATGTAACGGATGGCAGTTTTATGCCAACAGGCGGAAGTATTACTTATACTTGGACAATTTATGCAAACAGTTTTCGCGTAGCCGATGAAATTTTAAAAACGCTTTAAAAAAACGGCTTTTATATTTTGGATTTAAAAAGAAAATATGGAGTTGTATTAGTATTTCTTCATCCGGGGTGAAAAACGGCTCTTAAATCCAATTTATTTGCGAAAAACGTAAATTTGACTTGAAAATTCGGGTTTTTTAGACAATAAAGCGTTGAGGTTGCTTCGAAGTCCCACAAGCCCGGCTTTTAACAAATTTCCGCCTTTATACTTTTCAGAAAGCATAGACACATAAAAAGCATCAAAATACATGGG
>CAZLMS010000176.1:0-312 GCA_964560645.1 uncultured Flavobacteriales bacterium
TTATACAAGGGATACATAGTTTTCTTTTTTCTGTGTTTTTTTTACAGAGCAGGTGCTCAGGTATATAATTTTGAAAATTATTCTGTAGAAAACGGCTTAAGTCAAAATCAGGTATTGAGTGTTTTTCAGGATGATAAGGGGTTTTTATGGTTTGGAACCAACGGAGGAGGAGTGAGTAAATACGACGGAATAAAATTTATTAACTATACCTCTTTGGAAGGGTTGGTTAATAATGTGGTGTATCAGATAGCTCAAGATGAGAAAAATAATTTGATTTTTTGCACCAATGGAGGAGTGTCATTATTTAACGGT
>CAZLMS010000176.1:322-4899 GCA_964560645.1 uncultured Flavobacteriales bacterium
CAAGAATTTAAAAATTATACTGCTCAAAACGGATTAAGACAAAATAGAGTGTTCTGTTATTTGAATTACGAGGAACAAAACTTGTTGGGTACATCTCAAGGTTTGATGTTCTTGGAGCAAGATACAATTCTTTCTTACCTTCCGCAAACCATTATAGACAGTGTTATTGTATATAATATGTTTCGGGATTCGCAAAACAGATTATGGATTTTAACAATTCGAAACGGTGTATATATATTGAAAAACAAACAAATACTAAAACATTTATCAGTAACCGACGGATTGCTTCATACTTTTGTGAAAACGGTTCAGGAAGATAAAGACGGCAATTTTTGGTTGGGTACGGTTAAGGGGTTTAATAAAGTAAAGAGAGATTGGACGGTAGAAGTGGTGCATGTAGTAGAAGGCGAAACGGTTTTAACGGTAAACAGTGCTGCAAAAGATAAAGACGGTAATATATGGTTTGCTACCTCTGCCGGATTGTATAAATATTTACCTGATGGAAAATTTAAAAAGTTTACATCAAAAAACGGTTTGCCTATCAATTATTTGCTTACCATTACCACCGATAATGAAAGCAACTTGTGGATGGGTACTAACGGAAAAGGGGTTTGCAAGTTTAATTATCGCGGAGAAAAGTTTTTTAACTACAATTCCGAAATCGGGTTAAGCAATGATATAGTAAATACCATTTATGAAGATTCAGAAGGGAAATATTGGTTTGGTTCTCAAGGAGGTATAGTTCGGGCAAATTTGGAAGAAAATAAATTTAGAACATTTACAAAAAACACTAACGGGATAGAATTGGGCATAGCCACTAACACCTATGATATTATAGAAGATAAAAAAGGCAATATATGGATAGGAACCATTGTGGACAATGTAGGAATGTATCGTTATGATGGAAATGATTTTACCGAATATAATATTTCAAATGGATTGAAAAACAATAAAATAGTTTCTTTTAGCGAGATTGGCGGAAATATTTGGATAGGAACTTATGCCGGGATAAATGTTTTAAATCCGCTTACTAACGAGATTACCGATACCATTCAAGAAATTTCTACGGTTGTTTGGAATATTAAGCAAGACAAAAACAACAATTTATGGCTTGCTTTGGAAAACGGAGCCGCTTTTTACGACGGGAACAAAATTCGATATTTTAACAAAGACAACGGTTTTGTAAACGACAGAGTACGTTCTTTAGCTGTTGATAATAAAAACAATATCTGGTTTGCCACCAATAACGGGCTTTTTGTCTATTCTAATAATCAATTTCTTAATTTCACGACAAAAGACGGGATATTATCCAATACAATTTATTCCATTTTCTACGATAAAGATAACGATAATATATGGATAGGAACTCAAAACGGCATTCAAAAGATAGATGCTAATGCCTTTAACAGAAAATTCCAATTGCGAACAAAGTCATACGGAAAAGAAGACGGGTTTATAGGCGTAGAATGCAATACCAATGCCGTATTTAAAGACTCCAAAAACAGGCTTTGGTACGGAACCGTAAAAGGGGCTACATGTTTTGACCTTAATAAGGAAGTAACCCTCGACAGTCCGCCCATTGTGCATATTACGGGTGTTCGATACGAGCTGGAAGACATCAATTGGTTAAATTATTCCGACAGTTTAACTCCCGATTTCCATTTACCCGTAAACCTTACACTACCTTACAATATTAATCGCTTAAAATTCGATTATGTAGGAATATCTTACTCGGCACCTGCCAAAGTAGAATATCAATATAAGCTCGTACCGCTTGACAAAGATTGGCTGCCACTTACCAAAACTCATGAAGCGGTTTATTCACATATTCCTCCCGGCGAATACACCTTTATGGTAAAAGCCAAAAACAAAGACGGAATATGGAGCGAACCCGTTACTTTTTCATTTACCGTAAACCCTCCGTGGTATAATACATGGTGGTTTTATTCTATTGTAGTATTGGTTGGTGCATCAAGTGTTTACGGGTTTACCAAATATCGAACGAAACAACTTGAAAAACAAAAGAAAATTTTGGAAGAACAAGTAGCTTTGAGAACAGAAGAATTAAGAGCCGAGAAAGAAAAAGTAGAACAAAAAAACAAAATAATCGAAGAAAAAAACACCGAAATTATCGACAGTATTAACTATGCCAAAGGAATACAAGAATCTATTTTGCCGCCGGTTAATAAAATATTGAAATATTTACCCAAGTCTTTTGTTTTATACCGACCCAAAGATATTGTTTCGGGCGATTTTTATTGGATGGATGTAAATGAAGACGGATGGATATTTTTCACGGCAGCCGATTGTACCGGACATGGTGTTCCTGGAGCTTTTGTTTCGTTGATAGGCGCTAACGGATTAAATCGAGCCGTAAACGGATTTAAATTGAAAACTCCTGCCAAAGTGTTAGATAAACTTACCGAACTTGTGGAACAAACCTTTGCCGAGCGTAAAGACGGTATGGATATAGCGCTTTGCAGTATTTCTCCCGATTATCAAACCCTTATGTTTGCCGGAGCTAACAATCCTGTTTGGATAGTTCGTAAATCCGACCAACCTCTTATTGCGGATGGTAAAGAACACAAAGTGTCTCTTGAAAAAGAAGGAGTGTATCTCTACGAAATAAAAGCAGACAAGCAACCCGTCGGGCATTTTGATTACCGCCAGCCCTTTACCAATCACGAAGTAGAGTTGCATTCCGGAGATAAAATTTATGTATTTTCAGACGGTTATGTGGATCAATTCGGCGGGCCCAAAGACAAAAAATTCATGTCCAAATCCTTCAAAAAACTCTTGATTTCCATCTACGATACTTCTATGGAAAAACAACGGGATATTTTGGATGAGACTATCGAAAACTGGATTCAAGAAGGTAATACTTTTCAAACAGATGACATTTGCGTGTTTGGAGTGGAGGTTTAAAGAGCGTAGACAAGGAGAAAGAATAAGCTGAAAAACAGATTTTAACGAAAAGAAAAATCGGTAGTTATACTTGGTAGTTGTTTAAAGAGGTCGGTTACTACAGAAAATAACAAAGAATTGCTTTTTACATCAGCAGGAATCAGAGGAAAAAATTGTTCCGTGTAATGGAGCAAATAAACGGCAAAAAAAAGCAATACACCTGCTTTTAAGAAACCGAAGAGCATTCCCAAAAGTCTGTTCACCATTCCGAGGGCAATTACTTTGATAAGTTTGTCAAGCAATTTTCCGATAAGGTGTACAAAAACTACCACCGCAATAAAAGTAAGAGCAAAGGATAAAGGCATGATATATTTTGATGTGATTTGATGGGCAGTCAGGTATTGATATGCAAAAGAATTCCAATACAAAGCTGCATATATGCCTAATACAAGAGCGGCTAATGAAGACAGTTCTTTAATCAATCCCTTTCTTAAACCGTTGAAGCCGAAATATAAAACGGGAATCAAGATGACAATATCAAGATAGTTCATTGTTTTTTTTTGAGAAATACTCTTGGTCAATCAATTGTAATTTTTCATACCATGCTGCTCCGTATTTGCGTATAAGCGGTTCTTTAAGAAATTGATACACTTTAATCTTTAATTCTTTACCTAAAACACAAGCATCGGAACAAATTTCCCAGCGATGATAATTTACGGCGTCAAAATTTCTGTATGCCGTAATTCTAATCGGATAAAGATGACAAGATATAGGTTTTTTAAAGTCAATAACTCCGGCTTCATATGCTTTTTCAATTCCGCAAGATGCCGTTCCGTCTTTTTCAAAAACAACGTATGCACATTCGGCATTCTTTACTAACGGGGTTACCGGTTCGTTGTCGGTAGTGTCGGTTACAAAAACTCCTTGATTTTCAATTTCCCGAATTCCTTCTTTTCTTAAAAAAGGCTTTATTTTAGTTATGTTTTTCTTTAAAAAAGAAACTTCCGATTTGGAAAGCGGAGCGCCTGCATCTCCTTCTATACAGCAAATTCCTTTGCATTTGGAAAGGTTACATACAAATTCTTCTTCAAACAAATCACGTGAAACAATCGTATTATCCACTTCAATCATATTCAAAAATTGCTTTACAAAAATAGAGGAAAGAAAGGTTACTGTAAGGGAATCAGGTTGAATTTTAATTCGGTAAGCTCTTGATAATCAAGGCCGGCTTCTTTAATGTCTTCATCGTCATGTTCGTAATACCAATTTACGGTAACACTGGCACCGTGGTCTTTTAAAAACTTAATACGGTCAAAAATTTTGTGGAAAAACTTTGCCGAGGAAGTATTAAAATACATCACATTAAAATTTGCGGTAAAGTCTTTGTATTCTTTATGATTTCTAATATAATCATTAAAAGCCTCTAATACTTGATTGTAAAATTCGGAAGCATTTTCGGGAATGGATTTCCCTTTAATTGAAAATAAGTTTTTTTCCTCGGAAAAATATATTTCCGGAGTATAATCGCTGGCGGCTATTTTTAATTCTTTTCCCATATTCGATTTCAAAGGTAATAAATATTAGCTCAAATTTCTGAAAAAAATAAAAATACCTGCTAACTTGAAAAAAGAGTTTATTTTTTTAAGTTGCTTGAAAATAGACGAATATATATG
>CAZLMS010000177.1:0-4879 GCA_964560645.1 uncultured Flavobacteriales bacterium
ACAGAAAACATATCATGGCAAGAAGCCTTATCAAAGTTGAAGGAAGGGAATAATCGTTTTGTGGCAGAAAATAATCAATGTAAGGACATATCCATAGCGAGACGAAAAGCCTTAGTAGCAGGGCAAAAGCCTTTTGCGGTAATACTTTCCTGTGCAGATTCAAGAGTTGCACCTGAATATATTTTTGACCAAGGATTGGGAGACGTGTTTGTGGTACGTGTAGCAGGCAATGTGGCAAACACATCATCTTTGGCAAGTATTGAATACGCTGTAGAACATTTAGGTGTAAATCTTATTGTAGTATTAGGACATCAGAATTGTGGAGCGGTGAATGCTGCCATGCATCAAGGTGATAACGGATATAACTTAAATCACTTGTTGGCTCATATTCAGCCGGCAGTTTCACAATGTAAGCATGCGGACATTAATACGGTTGTGAAGAAAAACGCCGAGATAACCGCCCGAGAATTGACAGAACGTTCTTCTATTATTCGAGAAGCCGCCAAACGACGATTAAAAATACTTTCTGCTTATTATCAATTAGATAGGGGAGAGGTGGAATGGTTGTAAAAGTTAAAATCCGTTCAAATTTCAATTGGTCAAGTCAAAATCGCGGATAAAATTGACTTTCAAATAATTTTATATTGTTTCAGTTTAGACAAGGGTTTTAACACCGGTAATAAAACAGGCATTTTTAAATTATTTATTTCCCATGCCAATTGGTCTTCTTTGTTGGCTTTTAACCGGTTTTTTAAAGAAGCATTACTCACCCCTCCCATGCGCATTTTTACGGTAACTATCGGTAAATAAGCTACTTTAATTTGATGTTTATGAATTACCCGGAGCATAAATTCATAATCTGCCGCCGATTTAAAAATATCATCTCGATATAAGCCGTAACGTTCATATACTTCTTTCTTTACGTAAAAAGTAGGGTGGGGAGGCATCCAGCCTTTTTTAAATAAACCTTGCTTATATTCTCCCGAAACCCAATTTCTAATCAGTTTATTCGTGTTATGTTGGTCTACATAATGCAGGTTTGCATAAACTCCTTCAGCGTTGGTATTTTTAAACTTTTCTACGTATTTGGAAATCACATTGTCGGAAGCTAAAAAATCATCGGAGTGAATGAGTCCTATTATATCGCCGGTAGCAGCTTTAATCCCTTTATTTATAGCATCATAAAGTCCATTGTCTTTCTCGCTTATTATTTTAGATATTTTATCTTGATAACGGTTTACAATATCAAGGGTATTATCTGTAGAAAGCCCGTCCACAATAATATATTCAATGTTTTCGTAGTCTTGATTTACGACTGATTGAATGGTATTTTCAATGTATTTTTCGCTATTGTATGTAATGGTGATAATGGAAACTTTCATGCTTCGATATTGCGATGTTTAATTTTTTGAGCGGGATTTCCCCGGTAAATGCCATAAGGTTCTAAGTTATTGGAAGCTACAGATCCGACTGTTAAAACCGAATGAGTGCCAATTGTTACTCCTTGTGTTACAATGCTTTTAGCTCCAATCCAAGCGCCATCTTCTATAATGATAGGGGCAATCATAAGGTCAAAAGACGATTTCTTGTAATTATGATTACCGCTTAAAATTAAAGCTCCCTGAGAGATACACACATTTTTTCCAATCACGACTTTGTCCAAATTATCAATCCAAACTTCTTCGCCAATCCAAGAATAATCGCCAACAGTTAAATTCCACGGATACTTGATGTTTACATTCGGCTTGATAACCACTCCTTTGCCTATTTTGGCACCGAATAATTTTAATAATAAGCATTTGATAGAAGAAAAAGGAAGTAGGTATGACTTAAAGAACAGAAAATTAAAGATATACCAAATCAATCTTTTTACTTTTCCGCCACCGGGGTTATACCAGCTGTTGTTAAATTTAGATAAATCGGTTTTCAAATCAATATTGTTTTTTTGAATATTCGAAGTTAGCTAAAAGTTTTTTATTTAAGATGATAATAATTGAAGATATGATTTGATTTTTTCATTTTCGCTTTCGTTCTTATTTACAAAATTTATGGACTTTTCTCGGGTCATATTAAAACTCTTTTGATCTTGCCGGTAAGCTTTTTGGATCGCCTCTATAAAACTGCTTTCTTCACATAAAGGAATGTCAAACCCGACCCCCGATTGTTCTAAATTTCGCCATGGTGTTTGGTCACTGATAATCAATCCACAACCAGCATTTAAAGCTTCAGCAATTACATGTCCGTAGTTTTCATGTTTGGTTGGTAAAAACAGATAATGGTATTGAGACAGTGTTTTAATAACATTGTCGGGATGGAGTTCACCTTTGTAAGAAACAACAATATTTTTTAATTTTTGAATAGCTTTTTCTACTTTTCTCCAATATTCCTCATCTTCAATAGAGCCGTATATGTCAAGTTTGATTCCCTTCACATCAATTTGTTGAAGTATATTTATGCCATATAGTAAATTTTTTTTGTGAGTAATTCTGGACAGAAAAACCAAATTCAGCTGAGAAGGTTTTTTTATAATAGGAATGAAATTCTTGTCAGTATTTTTATTTAAATTTTGAACTTTAAATATTCGCAGCTTATGGCCAAAATATCTCAAAATGCTTTCCTCCTCGTCGTTAGTGGTAGCGTGCCAAGTAATATTTTTAAAAATCCCCATGGCGTTAGCAACCGACAAAAACAATTTTTTCTTTACGGGTTTAATAGTTAAAGCGCCTTCTCCCAACATTCCTCTGGGAGCTAAAATGATTTTTTCAGAAAGTTTTTTTTGTTTAAGTAAAACTAAAGGTAAAATTGTAAAATATACAGAAAACAAACTGTTTAGATATATTTTTTGGAAATTTTCTGTGTGTAATATTTTTTTTATTTTGGAAATCCTTTTTTCGGGCGAAAGATAAATAATATCATACTTTTCCCTGCGAATCCATTTATCTGTTTGAATAGCAGGGTAAGGAGAGGAGTCTCCTAAATCTCTGTCGGAAGTAACAATTTTAAAGTGAAAGTTCTCATGCAATAACTCAATCATATTTGCTATTGAACGAATGGGCCCTCCGGCTTTAAAACCGGGTAAAAACCAATCTATAAAAACCAGTATTACAGGCTTATTCTTCAATTTGGTTGTTTTTTATCCAATTTTCTAAAACAATTAGCGGCCACACACGTGTCCAAGTGATTAAAGGATGATTATTTTGAAATTTATTCCACAATTCAGACACAGCGCCCGGATTAAATATTTCTCTGTTTTCCAATTCGTTGATATGCTTATCCATTTCCGTTTTCAATTCGTTTTTCAGCCATTTTTCCCAAGGAAATACAAACCCCATTTTTTTTCTGTACACAAGCTCGTCGGGTAAGTATCCTTTAAATGCATCTAATAATAATTTTTTAGGCGAAGAAGGGTATTTTACGGAATCACTGACTTTTAGCACATACTCTACTAATCTGTGGTCGAGAAACGGAACTCTAATTTCCAATGCATGAGCCATACTCATTTGGTCGGAATCTCTTAACAATATGTTTTGCATGTATGTGTTTATTTCACATAGACTTATCTTGGATAAAACGGGAAGATTTTTGTTTTCCATAAAGGGTTGAATAATGGATTTCAAAGATGTTTCATAGTTTCCGGTTAAACGTTGAACATAGCTGTCAGAAAGAGCTTTTCTGTATTCGGGGTATATGTTTTTGTAGTCAATAAAAGGCAGTTGTAAAATATTTTTTATTTTTTGAGTAGCAGGACTTGGTTTTAGTTGGTAAAGCACTTTGCCAATGGTTTTACGTATGTTTATAGGCAACACATTCAGAAAGTTACATTTTTGAATATCTATGGATTGCTTAAAAATAGAATATCCCCCGAAAAGTTCATCGCCGCCTAATCCCGAAAGAGCCATGGTTATACCTTGTTGTTTGGTAACTTTTGAAACCGTATAAGTGTTTGGACCGTCACCGCTCGGGTGGTCCATGGCTTTTAAGGCATTCGGTAAATCGTGTAAAAATTCTTTGACATCCAGTAGAATAGGGTGGTGGTTAGTTTGGTATTTTTCAGCTATGAGGTTGGAGTAGCGTTCTTCCGAAAATTCCTTTTCTTTGAAAATAATAGAAAAAGTATCGATAGTTTTGTTTAAGTCTTTTTTGATAACAGCCGTAATCAGGCTGGAATCTATCCCGCCGGAGAGAAACGCTCCGAAAGGCACATCGGCAATTAAACGATAATCTAAAGATGAGATAAATAATTCACGGATGCGATTTTCTATTTCTGTTTTATTGTCTTGTATTTCAATATTTTCTATGTTGAAGTTCCAATATCGGTGGTTTTCAATTTGATGATTCTGATCTATACTCATCCAGTGTCCGGGCAATAACATTTGTACATCTTGCAATATGGTATTGGGAGCAAAAACGGTTTGATATTGAAGATATTCGGGAAGTACATTCCGATTAATTTTTTTAGGAATCAATCCGGATGCCAGAATCCCTTTTATTTCGGATGAAAAAATAAAATAATTCTCATTTTGATAATAATATAAAGGCTTGATACCCAACCTGTCTCTGGCTATGAAGGTGGTTTTTTCAACAGTGTCGTAAATGGCAAATGCAAACATGCCGTTGAGATGGTGTAAACAGTCTTTGCCCCAATGAAGATAAGCTGCTAATATCACCTCTGTGTCGGTGTTAGACCGGAAAGGGTAATCTTTTAGTTGGTTTTTAATTTCTTTAAAATTGTAAATCTCTCCGTTATATATGATTACGTATCTGTTATCATGAGACATCATCGGTTGATGCCCTCTTTCGGATAAATCTATAATTGCCAACCGGACATGTCCCAAAGCAATATTATCGGAAATAAAAGTGCCATTGTCATCAGGACCTC
>CAZLMS010000178.1:0-4860 GCA_964560645.1 uncultured Flavobacteriales bacterium
TAAAGAAGAAAGCTTTTTATTCATTCTTTTTCTTTGCTTGTCCAAAGAAAAAGAAGCAAAAAGAAAGGACATTTTTGCGAATGAGCTTTTGCCTGTGGCAAAACCGCATCAACCTCCTAAAATTCCTCCAAGGCTTCGGAATTTTTTAAACGGAGCTTGCTGCTGCTCTGCCGCAAAAAGGTTTTTTGTGTGGTGAGGGGATTAAAACAAAAAACATAGGAATAGAAAAAATTGTTTTTTTATTTACGGGAGCAGGATAATTCCCTAATTTTGATTTTGAAATGGGATTGTTTGATTTTTTCATAAAAAAGAAAGCACAAGTGCCGGTAGATTTGTCCGTGTTGAAGTGTGATGTGCATTCGCACTTTATTCCGGGCATTGATGACGGGGCAAAAAATATTAAAGAATCGGTAGCTCTTATCAAACGATTTAAAGCATGGGGTTATCAAAAAGTGATTACTACCCCGCATATAATGAATGATTATTATACCAATACTCCTGATATAATTCAAGAAGGCTTGAAAAAAGTAAAAACTGCTCTTGAAGAACAAGGGGTTGATATTCAAATAGAAGCAGCAGCTGAATATTTATCTGACGACGGGTTGCCCGGTAAAATCGCTCAAAAGAATATACTTGCTTTTGGCAAAAAATATTTGTTATTTGAATTACCCTTTTTGGAAGAACCGCTTACGGTAAAAAACATTATTTTTCAAATTCAAACAAGCGGATTTGTGCCGGTTTTGGCTCATCCTGAGCGATATATGTATTGGCACAAAAGCTTTAACAAATACGTGGAACTAAAAGAAAGAGGTGTATTATTTCAAATGAACATCACTTCTTTATCGGGACATTATTCTCCCGAAGTGCAAAAAACCGCATACAAATTGATAAACGAAAAAATGATAGATTTTGCAGGTTCCGATTGCCATAATTTCAATCATATTGATTTAATAGAACAAACCCGAACCAATCCGTATTTACATAAACTTGTGGAAAGCGGAATGCTTAGGAATCCTCAGTTATTGTAAACGATGCATACTTTTTACGAATATTTTTCCCGGTATAATTGGCAGCAAGAACAAGAAAGCATATATGCCAAAGAAAAGGCGGATGTGGAAAGTGCTTTGTATAAGCCACATCGCAATTTAGAAGATTTTAAAGCGTTGATTTCTCCTGCCGCACAATCTTATTTGGAAGAGATGGCTCAACTTTCAAACGCGCTTACCTTAAAGCGTTTCGGAAAGGCCATCCAATTATACATGCCGATGTATTTGTCTAACGAATGTCAAAACATTTGTACTTATTGCGGTTTTAGTTTTACCAATAAAATACCTCGAAGAACATTAACAGATAAGGAAATCCTCCGGGAAGCCGAATATATTAAATCAAAAGGACATCAACACATTTTGCTGGTTACGGGAGAAGCTAATAAAACCGTAGGAACAGATTATATCGAAAACGCCGTAAGGCTTATAAAACCGTTGTTTTCGCATATTTCCATAGAAGTTCAGCCGTTGAACAAAGAAGATTATGTGCGACTGATAAAAGCCGGTGTAAATACCGTTTTGGTGTATCAGGAAACATACAATGAGCAGGCTTACAAAATATACCACCCAAAGGGAAAAAAGTCAAATTTTAAATACCGTATAGAAACACCTGACAGGCTCGGAAAAGCCGGAATACATAAAATCGGGTTGGGGGTGTTGTTGGGATTGGAAGATTGGCGAACAGACAGCTTTTTTACAGCTCTGCATCTTACTTATCTTCGCAAAAAGTATTGGCAAACCAAATATTCTATTTCGTTTCCCCGGTTGCGACCCTATACGGGAGAGCAAGTTCCGAAGAAAGAAATTTCCGACAAAGAATTAGTCCAGCTGATTTGTGCCTACCGTTTACTTGATGAAGATTTGGAGTTGTCCGTATCTACAAGAGAATCGGCAGTGTTTAGAGACAATATAATTTTGCTGGGAGCGACAACATTAAGCACGGAAAGCCGGACAAACCCGGGAGGATATGTAGTGGCGCCGCAATCATTAGAACAATTTGAAATACACGATAACAGAACAACCGAAGAAATAAAGCAAATGATTCGAAGCAAAGGCTATGAACCCGTAATGAAAGACTGGGATTATGCACTCCGGAGTTAAAGCCGTGATGTCATGGAGCGGCGGAAAAGATTCGGCATTGGCACTTTACAAAATGCTAAACGACAGTAAGTATGCGGTAAAAGAACTTTTCACTACCTACAATACTCAATACAACAGAGTGTCAATACACGGTGTCAGGAAAGAATTGATGAAAAAACAAGCCGAACTTATCGGACTTCCCGTTCACTTTATTGCCTTGGAAGGAAATTCTTATGCAGAATACGAAAGCAAAATGTCTGATTATTTGAACGGATTGGCAAAAAGAGGAATTACTCATGTGATATACGGCGATATTTTTTTGGAAGATTTAAAAAATTACCGCGATGCCGAATTGAAAAAGCACGGATTGAAGGGCGTTTATCCTTTGTGGAAACAAGATACAAAAAAGATTGTATCCCAATTTTTGAAAGAAGGATTTAAAACATACGTTTGTGCCGTAAATTTAGACAAACTTTCCGAGGATTTCTTAGGCTTGTTGTTGAATGAAGGTTTTTTAGAACGGCTTCCGGAAAATGTTGATTTTTGCGGAGAAAACGGCGAGTTTCACACCTTTTGTTTTGACGGACCTTTGTTTAAATCTCCCTTGTCGATAGTAAAAGGGAAAAAACATATAGTCAGTTATTTTTTAAAAGAAAAAGAAGTCAAAACAGGATATATAGACTTGCTTTTAAATCAATGTACGCGTAATTGAATGGGCTTAATAGTGACGGGAGTAATATGAGAGTTAGCAGCAGTTTTACACTTTTTAAAAACCTCTACCGGATCATCGTCATAATTCCAAACAGCTCCTAAAAGAGCAGCCCCTGCAAAGCCGTATTCTTTCACTTTGACAATATTTTCGGGAGACACACCTCCCAAAGCATATACTTTTGTTTTGGCATGGTTTACGGCATATTTTAATGCACCGGGTGTAAATGCTTGTCCGTAACCTTTTTTGGAAATACTGTCAAACACCGGACTTAAAAAAACGTAATCGAAAAAATCATTGTGAGATATAGACCCTAAAGAATGCAAAGAAGCCGAATAAGTTAAGTTTTTGTTAAACATGCGTTTTAGTCGAATAAGCCACTTTGTTTTTGATGGTTTTTTACGTTTTTTCTTAGGATAATGAAGCCCTTTTATATTAAAATTTTTTGCAAGAGAATGATGGTGATGTAAAACAATGCGTTTATGGTATTGAGAAGGAATGGAGCTTAAAAAATCAGCAGTTTTATTTTTATCCCATTTGGGTTTTCGTAAATGGAACGTTTCCAAGCCTTCTTCAAAAAGAGCGGTAATTATTTTTCCTTCATTAGGAAAGTTTGACGGATGTGAAATTACGATTAGCTCCATTTGGAATTTCTAAATTTTTTAATTCTTGAATAAATGAGTTGTTTTTTTCTATCACGTTTCCTAAAACTAAAACGTTGGCTCCCGCATAAAATAATTGATGTATTTTTTCAACTGAGGCAATACCTCCGCCAATAATTAGAGGTAAATTAGTATTTGCCTTTACTTCTTGAATCATTTTTTCGGGAATGGTTTTCACAGCACCGCTTCCGCAATCCAAATAAATATTTTTCATTCCCATTAGTTCGGCAGCCATGGCGGTAACAGCCGCTATTTCGGGCTTATGACGAGGAATAGGCTGCGTATTGCTCACATAATGGGCAGTAGTGGTAATTCCGCCGTCAATCAATAAATATCCTGTCGGGAAAACGGTTAAATTCGACTGTTTTATTTTGGGTGCAGCCAATACTTGATTTCCAATTAAATACTCGGGATTTCTGCCGGAAATCAAACTCAAAAACAAAACACCATCTGCATAAGGAGAAATGTGCATGGAGGAGCCCGGAAATAAAATCACGGGCAAGGTGCTTAAAGACTTTATTTTACGAATGGTTTCGTCTAAGCGGTTTTCAATAAAAAGACTTCCTCCGACAAAAATATATGAAAAGATTTGTTCAAGCCCGTTGTCCGTTAAATAAGAAAATGTATCCGCATCAAATTTATCGGGGTCAATGAGTAATGCCAATTCTTTAGCGGACGTATTTGAAAGTTGCCTCACCATTTAAACACAAAGGTATATCATTCTATAAAACTAACAAAATATTCTTCGATAATAAAATACCGAACCGAAAGTAGTTTACCGCTCTTTTTGTTCTTTACCAATGCTTTGTCTTTTTCAACCGCCGCAAAACTAATATCTCTTTTAAAATCCAAGAGACCTTTTTGATGATGCTTATACACACTCTCTTTTATACTCCAAGCTCCGCTTAGGGGTATTTTGTCGGAAACAACCTCCCGGTCTTTTTCACACATAAACTTACTCATAACTTTTTTCGCCAAGCCGTTTTCCACCATCTCTATATCCATTCCGCAGTTATTTCTGCTCAGCATTATTCCCGCCAAATCTTTTTTGTGAGAGATAGAAATATAAAATTCTTTATTGCTACTTAAAACCGGCGCGCCGTAAGTATTATACAAAAGCTCTGTCTTTTTACCAAAATACTCATTAAGAACCGCCCGCACGCTTAAAAACTCTTTTTTTCTTTGTTCCGATGAAATTTGTCGAAAAAAATTCTGTTCTTTTGCCGATAGCTCCGCACTTTTTAAAAGTTGCTCTATGCGTCGTTGGTTTATTTGGAAAAAAAGCAAGAGATTATTATGCGGAGTTTTAATTTGCAGCATGTATAAGTGTTGGCACAAAAATACAAGGATTTTGCTATAAATA
>CAZLMS010000179.1:0-4615 GCA_964560645.1 uncultured Flavobacteriales bacterium
CAAAAAACAGACAAAATGGAAACTACTCAATTTGGACCAAAAGGTTGGACACCCGACAGAATAGGAAATCTAAAGGGAAAAGTATTTGTAATAACGGGTACTACCAGCGGAACAGGTTTTGAAGCCGCAAAAATTTTGCTATCAAAAGGTGCAAAAGTGGTGATGCTGAACAGAAATTCTGAAAAAGCAGCAAATACAATCTCCACTTTAAAACAAGAGTTAGGTAATCAAATTGATGTAACTAATATTCAAATGGACTTATCCAGTCAAAATTCTGTTAAAAAAGCCGCTGAAGAAATTTTAAAAACTATTCCAAAAATAGATGCGCTCATTTGCAATGCCGCAATTGCTCAAACGCCAAAACGCACCTTGAGCGAAGACGGATGGGAACTTCAAATGGCGACCAATTATTTCGGAAACTGGACTTTACAGGCATTATTATTTCCGCTTATCGAAAAATCAAACGGAAGAATTGTAACGGTTGGCAGTTTGGGATACAATATGGGGTTAAAAACCATAAAATTTGATGATATTAATTGGGAAAAGGATTACACCCCAAATAATGCATACAGTCAAAGTAAACTTGCGCAAATCATGTTGGTTTATGAATTGCAAGACCGACTGGAAAAAGCCGGAAAAACGAATGTAAAAGCGTATGCCTGCCACCCCGGTTCTTCCCGTACCAATTTAATCAATACAAACGGAAGCGCTTTGACCAAATTCATTTTTAATATTATGAAGTTATTGCCCATTACTCAACCGGCTGAAAAGGGGGCTTATCCCATGCTCATGTGTGCAACAGAACCCAATCTTACCCCAAAAGGATTTTACGGCCCAACAGGATGGAACAACTGGGTGGGACCTGTTGGAGCTCATAAATTAGAACCACATGCAAAAGACAAGGCAGTTGCCAAAAGATTGTGGGAACTTTCTGAAAAAGAAACCGGTGTAAAGTGGAATATATAATAAATTAGCACGATGAAAGTAATTATAACAGGATCAACAGGTATGGTGGGCAAAGGTGTTTTACTGGAATGCCTAGAAGATAACAGGGTCAGCGAAGTTTTACTAATCAATAGAAATCGCATTTATGTAAAACATCCTAAAATCAGAGAAGTTATTCATCAAGATTTCACTGATTTTACACCGATTAAAAATGAGTTAAACGGTTATGATGCCTGCTTTCATTGCATGGGTGTCTCTGCCGGAGGCATGAATGAAGAAAGATATTTTAAACTGACCTATACCATTACCGAAAGTTTAGCCAAAGTGCTTTACGATATAAATCCAAATATCACTTTCTTCTATGTTTCGGGTGAAGGAACAGACAGCACCGAAAAAGGCCGCATGATGTGGGCGCGTGTAAAAGGGAAAACGGAAAATATGATTTTCAATAAAGGATTTAAAGATGCTTATGCATTCAGACCGGGTGTTATTATACCCGTAAGAGGCGAAAAATCTAAAACAAAATTATATCGTATCATTTACATATTTATGCGTCCTTTTTTTCCCATACTTAAAAAAATGAAATCGGTGACTACTACCGCTAATATTGGAAAAGCAATGATTCGACTGGTTGAAAAGCCACATCCGGTGAAAATTCTTTACGGTAGCGATATCAACCAATTAAGTAAAAATCCATGAAATTATTCAAGAAAATTATGTTAATACTATTTTCGGTTATAGCAATTATTATTTTGGGAACTTATCTGTTCTTACACACCGAACGTTTTGGTAAACATCCTTCTGGTGAACGATTGGAAAGAATTAAAAAATCTCCCAATTATACAAACGGTGCTTTTCAAAACTTGGAAACTACACCTATGTTGACTGAGGGCGTTGGATACGGAAAGGTTTTTTATGAATTTTTAGTTGATTCCAAACCCAAAGAACCAAAAAAAAACCTGCCAAGCAAAAAAACAGATTTAAAAAATATTAAACCCGAAGAAAATGTTTTGATTTGGATGGGGCATTCTTCTTACTATTTTCAGTTGAATGGCAAACGGTTTTTGGTTGACCCTGTTTTTAGCGGTTATGCCTCTCCGGTTTCTTTTACCACAAATGCATTTCCGGGCACCGACATCTATTCAACGGACGAGTTTCCGGAAATTGATTTTTTGATTTTAACCCATGACCATTGGGATCATATGGATTATCAAACACTCAAAAAGTTGAAACCCAAAATCAAACACATCATTACAGGGCTGGGCAATGGTGCACACTTAGAGCATTGGGGATTTCGTCCGGACATCATTTCGGAAGGCGACTGGTACGACTCTTTTTCTTTTGATGATAATCTTTCTGTACACGTCACTCCTGCCCGTCATTTTTCGGGAAGAGGGTTTAAACGCAATCAAACATTATGGGCATCTTTTGTGGTGAAAACCGGGAATTATTCCCTGTTTATAGGAGGAGACAGTGGTTATGGAAATCATTTTAAAACTATTGGCGATAAATTCGGTCCGTTTGATTTAGTGATTTTGGAAAATGGTCAATATAATGAAAAATGGAAATATATTCACATGCTTCCGGGGGAGCAATTAAAAGCCGTCAACGATTTACAAGCCAGGTCGCTTTTACCTGTTCATTCGGGAAAATTCACACTTGCCAATCATGATTGGGACGAACCTTTTGAAAAAATCACATCCTACGCACAAAAAACTGATGTAAGAATCGTAACGCCTATGATTGGCGAAAAAGTAAACTTGAAAGATACGACTCAACAATTTTCTCATTGGTGGAAAAACATTTAATTTTATACACATGAAACATTTTAAATCATTATCTGAATTTATGGATTATTTGGGACTTCCCCGCCCTGAACATCCTATGTTAAGTGTATTGTATGCAAAAGGAGACAGATTTTTGTCTTGTCCAAGAGAAAGCTCCCCTCCCATTACTACCAGTTTTTATACTATCAGCTTTAAAAAATACATCAAGGGGAGTTTAAATTACGGTCGGACACAATATGATTTTTCAAATGGTGCTTTAATTTTCATTGCACCTCGTCAAGTACTTCAATGGGACAACACAATTGTATTTGAAAATCAGGGTTTTTCCATCACCTTTCACGAAGATTTCCTAAAAGGAACGCATTTGGCTCAGCAGATTAAAAAATACGGTTTTTTCTCTTATTCAGTAAACGAAGCGCTTCATCTTTCACCCAAAGAAGAAAAACAAATTTTATCTATTGTAGAAAATATTGATATAGAATACCATAACAATCCGGATGATTTCAGTAAAGACATCATCATTTCTCAACTAGACACCTTATTGAAATACGCCAACCGGTTTTATCAAAGGCAGTTTATAACCCGTAAAGATCTTTCCAATGATTTGCTCGAAAAATTTAACCGTTATTTGATGGAATATTTTGAGTCAGGAAATTCTCAATTGAACGGACTTCCAAGCATTGAAGAAATTGCAGGTAAAATAGGCGTCTCGCAACGCTATCTCAGTGATGCATTAAAAAAAGAAACCGGAAAAACGGCTATTGAACTTTTACATTTATTTCTAATTGACGAAGCTAAGAACCTGTTGCTGCACCCAAATAAAAGTGTTGCAGAAGTTGCGTATGAATTAGGTTTTGAATACCCACAATATTTTTCCCGGTTATTTAAAAAGAAAGAAGGAATAAGTCCAAGCGAATACATTGAAAAATTTAATTTAAATTAATGATGGAACTTTTAAAATTAGCCACCGAATGGGCAAAAGCCGAAGTATTTTCAACCCGTTTTTTCATTTTATTTGGGTTACTGTTTATAGCCGCCAGTTTCGGATTTTGGAAATTGGGCAAAACCGAACTGGCAAAAGCATATATAATCCCAATGTTGATAGCCGGCATTTTGCTGTTAATTATTGGCGTTGGACTTAACTATACAAATATTCAACGAGTAAAACAGTTTGAGAAAGAATTTAAAACGGACGCTGTTGCTTTTTATCAATCCGAGATTGAGCGTTGCGAAAGTACGCTAAAAGAATACACCGTTGTATTTAGAGTAATTCCTGTTTTAGTGATTATCTCCGCTTTATCGATTCTTATTTTTCAAACTCCACTTTGGCGGGCAATTGGTATCACCACCATTGCCATGCTGACGGTTATTATGTTAATTGACGGATTGGCGCATGCGAGAATGGAAAATTATTACAAAGAATTGAAATCGGTGGACATTGAAAATGGAATTAAAAAATAACTACACACAACAATGTGTATAAGCAATAGCGGTTTGGGTGCTAACTCAGACTGTTTTTCCATTTAATTTAAGTATACGCTTAAAATCCGCTACTGCTCATACACGAGACCGTTCAGAGCCATGCGGAGCGAAGCGGAGCATGGCTCTGAACGGGCGGGCGGTTCCGCCGCTTGTTCGGTCTTGTGCTTCGCTACGCTTCGCACGGCTCCGAACAAACGGCTAAACGCAATTCCTCTCCAATATAATTCTTATATCTGCGAGAAACTGCGTTTAGCCGCCCGCCCGTTAAAGCATTTTATAGGATAATCTGCTGGATTAGAATATATTACTTTTATACACTTTTTGTTTAAATAAAAACAAAAATTAGTTTACCACCAAAACAAGGTATTTTGATACACTCCAAAATTGGGTAGGATTATCTA
>CAZLMS010000179.1:4625-4838 GCA_964560645.1 uncultured Flavobacteriales bacterium
CTAAACGCAATTCCTCTCCAAGATAATTTGTATCTTTGCGAGAAACTGCGTTTAGCCGCCCGCCCATTAGCGGTCAGGTAAGAAAGATTGCAAGTAATATAATAAATTGAGTTTTTAAAGAATATGAAATGAATATTCACGACTTAAGAGAAGCACAAGTTCGATACGAAAATAGACGAGAAGATATCTTAAAAATAAGAGCACCTTTGTATC
>CAZLMS010000180.1:0-4790 GCA_964560645.1 uncultured Flavobacteriales bacterium
ACTTTAGGAGCATTTGCCGGTCTGTTTTTTACATCCACCCCTACTATCTTAGGAATAATTTCGCCGCCTTTTTCCACAAAAACCGTATCGCCGTAATGTAAATCGAGTTTTTCGATTTGGTCGGCATTATGTAAAGACGCTCTTTTTACAACAGTTCCCGAAAGCAAAACCGGTTTTAAATTGGCTACAGGTGTAATGGCTCCGGTTCTTCCTACTTGAAAATCCACACTTTGCAAAATGGTAACCGCCCGTTCGGCTTGAAATTTATAAGCTATTGCCCACCGCGGAGATTTCGCCGTATTGCCCAAACGTTGTTGTTGCTCGAAACTGTTTACTTTTATTACCGTTCCGTCAATAGCAAAAGGTAATTTGCTGCGTTCTATATCCCAGTATTGAATAAAATCCATGATTTCATCAATATTCCGGCATTTTTGCAAAAACTTTTTTTCGGGCGGGGGGACTTTTATACCCCATTCGCGGGCTTTGAGTAAAGAATCGTAATGTGTGGTTTGCCGGAGTTCTTCCGCAATAACCATATAACAAAAAAAATCGAGGTTTCGCTTGGCAACTATGGAAGAATCTTGAAGTTTCAACGTTCCTGCAGCGGTGTTTCGAGGATTGGCAAACGGAGGTTCGCCATTTTTTTGCCGTTCTTCATTTATTTTTTCAAACTCATCATAAGGTAAAAATATTTCTCCGCGAATTTCAAGGTCTTCGGGATAATCATTTCCGCGTAATTTTAAGGGAATTGCTTTTATGGTTTTTACATTGTTCGATATGTCTTCTCCTTGTATGCCGTCGCCTCTTGTAACTGCTTGATGAAATTCACCGTTGAGGTAATGAATGGAAATAGCCACTCCGTCGTATTTCAATTCACAGGTATATTCTACTTTTTCTCCTTCCAGCCATTTTTTAATGCGTTTCTCAAAATCTATTACTTCTTGCTCGGAATAGGTATTGGCAAGAGACAGCATAGGCACTTTATGACGAACAACGGGAAATTTTTTGGTTATATCTCCGCCCACACGTTTGGTAGGAGAATTAGGGTCGGCAAATTCGGGATATTTTTGTTCCAACGCTTCAAGCTCTTTCATCAGCATATCAAACTCTACATCGCTAATCACAGGTTGGTTCAACACGTAATACCGGTAATTGTGTTCTCGCAACTGTTCCGTGAGTTCTTTTATCCGCCTTTTGGCTATTTCTTTTTCTGTCATTTTTTTTGTTTTTTGGCAGCTCGTTCTTTAAGATATTGTTCTTTTTCCGCTTTGTATTTTTCGGGTTTAAAAACGGCTTTGATTATTTCGCTTAAAATCAATTTTACTTTAATGGCATAAAAAGGCGACGATAATCCTTTATTTAAAAGTTCATCGTCAGTTAAGAGTTTTCTTCCTCCTATACCCAAACCAACTCCCAACCAAGGTACTATTTTGTATAATGCTCCTGCTCCTATTGTAAAAACACGAGTTTCGGGAATTTGTACGGTTTTGGCGGTTTGCGTAATTAAATTGGTAGACACTACATTTCCTTTTCCCTTTCCAATGGCTGAATTAACAACTAATTCCCATTTGTAATTTTCATACACTACCGCTTCTACAAAAAAATTGTTGTAACGATAATTTATCAGATTTTCTTCGGTTTGGTCGCTGTTGGTTACGGTAACTCCTTCCGACATTCCGTAAAAACCAAAACCTGTTCTGATAACATCATCTATTTCAATACCAATACGTAAGCCGTTAAACTTTACCCATTGTTTGGCTACTTGTGAACGGTAATTATCAAAATTCAATAAAAATTTGGTGGAATGTTTTTTTTCTTCTTTATTTTGAGGTATCCGGATATTTGTAACCGGTTTAAGTTGCCATGGGTTCTTGTGTAATATTTGAGCCGACAATTCTGTTTTATTGAGTAACACAGCAGAAATCAAAACTGCCGTTAAACGGATAATATAATTTTTAGCATTCTCCAATTCCGGTTGATGTCTTTTCTGAATTCGTAATGAACTATTTTCCTGCTTTGAAGCCAAATTTCTAAATTTTCTTTCTGATACTGATTGATTTCAAAGTAAATTTTTACAGTTTTTTTTAACTGTTCACGACATTTTCGGATAATCGTTTGATAAAAAATATCCGGGTCGTTGCCTGAAAATAATGCCAAATGCGGTTCATAATTCAACACGTTGTTTTTCATTTGGCTTTTTTCCTGAAAAGAGACATAGGGAGGGTTACTTACAATAATATCATATTCCGAAAGTTCTATGTTATCACTTAAAATATCGGCTTGAAAAAAAGAAATCTCCGTATGATTCAACCCGGCATTTTGCCGAGCCGTTTCAAGAGCTTCTTCAGATATGTCTACTGCGGAAATTTCCCATGCCGGACGATGGAGTTTTAAAGCAACGGCTATACATCCCGACCCTGTGCCTATATCTAATATTTTTTGCTTATTATTACTGTTTTCATTTAAAATCCACTCTATTAGCTCTTCGGTTTCGGGGCGGGGAATTAACACAGACGGAGATACTTGAAATTTTAAACCGTAAAAATCAGCAGTTCCCAAGATGTATTGAATAGGCTTTTCTTTTTTTAAATCTTCAATAATATGTTGTAAATCTTGAATTTGAGTGTCTGTTATTTTTTGTTCGTTGAGAATAATATCCTTAGATTGCAAATGAAATTTGTTTTCTGCTATTAAACGAAAAAAAGCATCTATCTCCGTTTCGGAGTAGATGTCTTTTAATGCCAAACGAAAATATTTTTTTACGTGGGATATTGATTGCCCGGAAGACATTAAAATGAATTATCTCCGTCAAGCAAATCGCCTATACCTCCTAAAATACTCCCTTCACCTTTGGATTTTCCTCCCGAACGAGGAGCGGATGCCAATACTCTGGTAGCTAACCTGCTAAACGGAAGCGATTGTATCCATACTTTTCCCGGACCTTTTAAATTGGCTAAAAACAAGCCTTCTCCGCCAAAGAAAATATTTTTGATGCCTTTCACGAATTCTATGTCAAAGTCTATTGTAGAGGTATATGCTACTACACACCCGGTATCTACTTTCAAAGATTCGCCCGCGGCAAGATTTCTTTGTACAATGGTTCCGCCTGCGTGTGCAAACGCCCAGCCGTCGCCTTCTAATTTTTGTAGAATAAATCCTTCACCTCCAAATAAGCCCGTACCCAGTCTTTTTTGAAATTCTATCCCTATAGAAACTCCTTTCGCCGCACATAAAAATGCATCTTTCTGACATATCACTTTACCTCCCAATTCTTTAAGATTAAGCGGAATAATTTTTCCCGGATACGGTGCAGCAAATGTTACATGTTGCTTTCCGTTTCCGGCATTGTAATATGCCGTAAGAAAAAGGCTTTCTCCCGTAAGCAAGCGTTTTCCGGCAGAAAGCAATTTGGACATAAAACCTCCTTGCTCTGTCCCGTCTCCAAAAATGGTTTGCATTTGTATGCCGTCGCTTATCATCATCATGCTTCCCGATTCCGAAACTACTGCCTCTTGAGGGTCAAGTTCTATTTCAACGCATTGCATGTCGTTGCCGTAAATTTTGTAATCTATTTCATGTGCTACCATTTGATGTGTTTTTTTTCAAATTTAATAATTTTTAATTACGGCATGTCATATTTGAAAAAATCTAATGCCGAAAGGTGTATAAGATGCACATTAGAATAATAGTAATGTAAGATTTCGTCATAAGTATATCCCAATTCCGCCATTTTCATAGCTCCTTCCTGACAAAGCCCTACTCCATGTCCGAACCCGTTGCCATAGATGTAAATCGTGTCGTTTTTTTCTTGAATGGTGAAAAAAGTAGAGCGCAAATTCCAGTCTTTTCGGATTTTGGTAAGCACGGTGGAAGAATCCAAATAGTTGAGCACATATCCTCTTTCTTCCTGACAATGGTCAGTCAAACAATATTGATACAATGTATCTTTTTCGAGATTCCGGTTAAAATATTTTTCATAATACTCCAACCATTGTTTTTTAGGTATTTTGCGTTCCCAATAAGCATGAGGTTGGTCCGTGCAAAAGGTGTCGCACACGGAACGGAGATAAGAAACAGGACGTTTCCATACATCTTCGGAATTGGCTGTTTGCCCGCCGCAATTGGAATGAAATCCTGCTGTAATCAAGTCTATTTCACTATCCACTATCACTATGCCTTTAGTGGCTACAACAGCTTTTTCTATATCCGGCTGATAACGGCTTTTTCCTCGATATACTTGGCAATGCACATCATCACATAAATTAAACCCTTCTTTTTTATGCCGGTTTAAGTTTGCCAAAGCATAAGTACGGGTAATTACGGCTTGAACTTTGTAAAACTCCAAATGATTGGATGTGCCTGTTTCGGCTTCCACTACTCCTTCCACGTAATGTTCTATATATACCTGATTTACAAGTTTCAACCTGCTTCCGGAAGATTGAACCAATAAATTATCTTCATACAGTCTACGAGTAGAATGCGGATATACGGATTTAATTTTAAAAGTTGCCCCCCATTTTTTTCGTTTTAAATAGACGGAACCGAAATTGCCTATATGTTTTTGATTTACCGTAAGCGATATTTTTCCCGCTCTATTTTCTATAAAAACATCTGCAATATCGGAATTAACGGAAATTTGCTTATTGTCGGCATATAAAACATAATCTTCCGAGGAATAGGAAATTAAAACTTTTTGAGGTTTGGAGGAATAATATAAGCCGATGTGTACCACATCCGTAACAGCCATACTCACATTCCCGAGCAAGGTTAAAAAACTAAAGGCGATACGC
>CAZLMS010000181.1:0-4738 GCA_964560645.1 uncultured Flavobacteriales bacterium
CTTATGTATAGTTTATTATGAATGGTGGAAATTAGTTAAGTGTGGGGTCTATGGGAAATTTTGTCATTATTTCAAAGTTTTCTCCTAATCCTTTTACCATCAAATTCCACATTACCTTGGGTTCTGTTTCCATAATGGATTTTACGGTAGCAGTTGCTACTATCCATGATTTTCGTTTTAGTTCATTTTGTAATTGACGGCTTCCCCATCCTGAATATCCTGCAAAGAACTTTACTTCTTTTCTGTTTATTTCTCCTTTTTCTATGAGTTTTTTCAAGTCTTCAAAATTTCCTCCCCAGTATAAATTATCTTTTACATGTATAGAGCCTTTTATGTCATTTCCCTTTGTGTGTATAAAGTATAAACGGTTTCTTTCTACAGGTCCTCCAAGAAATACTTCCGCCTCGAAGGGGGGAAAGTTTTCTAATACGTCTTGAACAAATAGTCCTGACGGTTTATTAAGAATAAAACCTAACGACCCGTTTGAATCATGTTCTACCAACAGCACCACGCTTCTGGAAAATATAGATGGTGGTGAGAATGGTTCGGAAATAAGGATTTTACCTTTTTCGGGAGTTCCTTGTCCGAGTTTAAATTGTTCGAAAAATTTTATTTCTGTTTTTTTGCTTTCCATAAGCCATACATTTTAATGTAATGCCGGCCGTATGGGAAGTTGTTTAATGATGTTTCCTTCAATTTGATTCAACTCGTTCAGCCGGCTATAAATTTCATTTTCAGTCCAATAGTTCAATGCCATTTCTACAAAAATATTGCCATGTTTTGCTTCGGAAGTCCATAGTTTTTTGTAAAACTGCTGTAATTCAACATCTTTTATATTTTCTGCTACTAGTCTGAAGCGTTCTGCTCCACGAGTCTCTACTATAGAAGCGATTAACATTCTGTCAAGAAACCTGTCATTTCGTCCGCTTCGACAATGAGAAAGCAGTTTATTCATGTATTCATCAGGGGGGATTTCTTTTTTTAACGGTATATTTCGTTTTTGCATAATGGCATATACATCTCTAAAATGTTCCAGTTCTTCTACTGCCGTGTCTATCAATTGAGGAATAATTTCAACTCTTTCGGGGGCTTTGGCTATAAAACTCATCGCCATTGCACTTGCTTTTCGTTCGCAATCGGCATGGTCTTGCAAAAATTCGTCAAAATTTTCTATTACTGTTTCTATCCATTCTTTAGGACTTGGATAAGAAACTTCAAGACGGTACTGCATGGTTAGAGATTTTTTTCGATAAAATCCGTAAGTTTTGTATATAAATGATAGCGGGTATTACCTCCGTATATACCATGGTTTTTATTAGGATAAAGCAACATTTCAAATTGTTTATCGGCATTAACCAGCGCAGTTATTAAATCTGCAGCATTTTGAAAATGAACATTATCATCCGCCAAGCCATGTACCAACAAATAGTTACCTTTTAATTTATCTACATGATTGATGGGACTGTTGTTGTCATATCCGTCGGGATTTTCTTGAGGAGTTTGCATATATCTTTCGGTATATATGGTATCATAATATCTCCAATTGGTTACGGGAGCTACGGCAATTGCCATTTTAAACACGTCATTTCCTTTAAAAAGACATAAAGAAGATAAATATCCTCCAAAACTCCATCCCCATATACCGATACGAGATTTATCTATATATGGCAAATCACCCAGGTATTTTGCAGCATTTATTTGGTCTTGAGATTCATATTTACCTAATTGTTTGTACGTTGATTTTTTAAATTCTTCTCCTCGCCCTCCGGTTCCTCTATTATCAACCGAAACGATAATATATCCTTTGTTTGCTAATATTTGATACCAAAAGAAGTTACTTCCTTGCCAACTGTTGGTTACGGTTTGCGAACCCGGTCCTCCATATACATACATTAAAACAGGGTATTGTTTATTTTCATCGAAATTGTGTGGTTTAATCATCCAAGCGTTCAACTCAATATTGTCTGAAACAGGTATTTTAAAAAATTCCATCGGAGATATTTGATATTCTTTTAAAAGTTCTTTAAGTTCAGAGTTATCTTCAAGTGTTCGAATAAGTTTCCCGTTGGATTTGTGCAGGGTTACTGTAGTGGGTGTTGCCGCATCGGAATGATAATGTATATAGTAATCAAAAGTTTTGGAAAAATTGGCATAAGCCGTACCGTTTTCTTGAGGAGTTAGCTTTTTCTTGCCTTTGCCGGAAATGTTTATACTGTACACTTCCGTATTGATGGGAGATGATTCGTGTGAAGAATAATACAGGGTTTTCCGTTTGGAATCGTACCCGTAAAAGTCTACCACATCCCAGTTTCCGGAGGTTATTTGGCGAATTTGCTTGCCGGTTTCAAAATCGTACATGTATATATGGTTAAATCCTGAAGTTTCAGCGGTAATAAGAAAATATTTGTTGTTGTCGATAAAAGTAAGGTTATCGGTTACATCTACATAATATTTATTTTTTTCTTGATAAAGCGGTTTTAGTTCGGAGGTTTGAGGATTGTATTTCCAAATAGTTAATTCATTTTGATGACGATTCATGGTTTGAACGGAAAGCCATTGAGAAGTATTGGTCCACTTAATGCGGGGAACGTATTCGTATTGTGGAAGGTTGATTTTGATATGAGTGTCTTCTTTTACCTTATATATATATATAGCTACTTTAGAATTTTCTTCTCCGGCTTTAGGATATTTATAGGTATATAAATCGGGATACAGATTTCCGTAAAATGAAATGGTGTATTCTTTCACATTGCTTTCATCAAATTTGTAATAGGCAATATAATTTCCGTCGGGCGACCAATAAGCACCTTTTACAAAAGCAAATTCTTCTTCATACACCCAATCGGTAGTTCCGTTAATGATTTTATTTTTTTCGCCGTCGGTTGTAATTTGCTTAGTTGTTTTATTCTGAATATCATATAAATAAATATTATTATTATAGATGTATAAAACAGTGCGATTATCGGGCGAAAGTTCGGGGTAGCTTATGGGATTATCGGATATTTTTTGCAATTCTTTGGTTTGCAGGTTAAGAATATAAGCATCGGCTGTCCAAGACCGACGATATATAGGATTGAAATTTTCGTAAATCAACATAAATTGTTCATTATCCGAAAATTCGTAGTTTACAATATCTATAGTATCATTGTTGTAGACGAGTTGATAAGAGTTAATGATTTCTTCTACTTTTTCGCCTGTTTCGTAGGTGTATTTATTTACCGACTTGCTGCCATCTTCATTATAGTCTAAAGTGGTGTAATGCTTGCCGTCGTTCATAGAACGCAACCCGCGAACGGATTTGCTCCTAAAAGTGTAATTTCGCCATATATCTTCTAACGAAACTTGTTTTTTTTCTTGGGCTACTGAGAAAAGAACTAAAAAAATGCTTCCTAATATAACGACTGGTTTTTTCATGTGTTTTAGATTTTAATTTTTCTAAATCATACGAATTACTTGTTTACTGATGTCATATAATCTGATTATCCAGTAAAATTTGTTCCATTTGCTGCTGCAATGCTTTTGCCGATTGGCGGGCTTTTTTGACAAAATTTTCGTCGTTTCCTGCATAAATTATAGAACGGGAAGAGTTTATCAAAAGCCCTACTTCCCTGCTCATTCCGTATTTACATACCTCTTGCAAAGAACCGCCTTGAGCACCTACCCCCGGCACCAAAAAGAAATGGTTGGGAGCCATTTTTCTTACTTCTTGTATAATTTCTCCTCTTGTAGCTCCTACCACAAACATCATGTTTTCATCATTTCCCCATTCCAATGCTTTCTCCACTACTTTTTGAAAAAGTTTTTTCTTACTGATTTCCAAAGGTAGAAACTGAAAATCTAATGCTCCTTTGTTGGAAGTTAATATCAATAAAATAACCCATTTGTTTTTATGGTTTAAGAAAGGCAACACCGAATCGCTTCCCATATAAGGGGCAACGGTTAGCGCATCGCAATTGAGTTTTTCAAAAAAAGCCCGGGCATACAACTCGGAAGTGTTGCCGATGTCTCCTCTTTTGGCATCCGCTATAATAAAAATATCTTCAGGAATATAGCGGATGGTTTTTTCGAGCGATTCCCATCCTTTTGCACCTAATGCTTCGTAAAAAGCCAAATTGGGTTTATATGCCACACACAAATCGCAGGTGGCATCAATAATTTGTTTATTAAACTCAAAAACAGGGTCTTCGTATTGCAATAAATGGGATGGTATTTTTTGAATATCCGTATCCAATCCCACACATAGGAATGATTTTTTTCGAATAATTTGACGGACTAATTCTTGTTTGGTCATAATTGTTTATGCTTCGATATTTCCTGCTTTTAGTTTTTCTGCATTTTCGGCAGTTCGCAAAGCGTCTATAATTTCATCTAAATCTCCGTCTAAAACATTTTGAAGATTGTATAAGGTAAGATTTATTCTATGGTCGGTTACCCGTCCTTGCGGGAAATTGTATGTTCTGATTTTTGCAGAGCGGTCGCTGGACGACACCAGTGTTTTTCGATGTTTGGCTTCTTCTTCTTTTCGTTTTTTCAATTCCATTTCGTATATACGCGAACGCAATACAGAAAGGGCTTTATCGTAATTTTTCAGTTTTGATTTTTGGTCTTGGCATTGAGCCACAATACCTGTAGGGATATGAGTGATTCGAATAGCCGAATAGGTTGTGTTTACAGATTGCCCTCCCGGACCTGAAGAGCAAAAAGAATCTACACGCAAATCGCTTTCTTTGATTTCCAC
>CAZLMS010000182.1:0-4643 GCA_964560645.1 uncultured Flavobacteriales bacterium
TCCACATCCCGGGCTTGTGTAGCGGGATTACAAGACACATATACAATTCTGTCGGGCAATGCCCGCAAAACCGTTTCTATAACTTCTTTGTCCATTCCCGCTCTCGGCGGGTCTGTAATAAGCACATCGGGACTTCCGTGTGTTGAAATAAATTCTTCATTCAAGACTTTTTTCATGTCTCCTGCAAAAAAGGAAACATTTTTTATCCCGTTCAAAGCTGCATTATCATAAGCATCTTTCACAGCATCTTCTACATACTCTATTCCTATCACTTTGCAGGCATCTGCCGCCACATAACAAGCAATGGTACCGGTTCCCGTGTATAAATCATATACGGTTTCTTCCGGTTGAATATCTGCAAAATCCCTAGTAATGCTGTATAATTTCTCTGCTTGCCGGCTGTTCGTTTGATAAAACGATTTCGGGCTAATTTTAAATTTCAAGTTGCCCATGGTTTCCGTTATGAAATCTTGCCCGTAAAATTTATGTACCGGCAAATCGGTAATGGAATCGTTTTTCTTTTGGTTTACCACATAAAAAATAGAAGTGATTTCGAGAAAGGCTTTTTGAGTGCTTGACATAAGTACTTCTGTTTTTTCCGACAGTTCGGTAAAAGAAAAAATAAGCATCCACTCTCCGTTATTGGAATTTCGAAAAATAATGTTTCGTAAAACGCCCTCTTGCAAAACAGGATGAAAAAACGGTATTTGCAATGCTTTTGCTTTTTCTTTTACAAAATTTCTGATTTTGTTTCCCGGTTCGGGTTGTAAATAGCAGGTGTCTATATCTAAAATTTTGTCGAATCTTCCGGGAATATGAAACCCCAATCCTTCCCTGCTAAGCGTTTCTCCGGATTGAATTTCATCTTCCGTAAGCCAGCGGTTGGGAGTAAACGTAAATTCCAGTTTGTTACGGTAATACTTTATTTCTTCACATCCGGCTATGGGCAATATCTCAAATCCGGAAACTTTTGCTATTCTTTGAAACTGGTCTGTTACTTGCTTTTGTTTAAATTCCAGTTGTTTTTCATACGGTAACATTTGCCATTTGCAGCCGCCGCAAATGCCAAAATGCTTGCAAAAAGGTTCCTGCCTGATTTCCGAAAATTGGTGAAATTTTAAAGGTTTGGCTATGCTAAAGTTTTTCTTTTTCTTGTAAACCAGCACATCCACAACATCTCCCGGAACAGTTTGTTCAATGAAGACAACTTTTCCGTTTACTCGTGCCAGTGCTTTTCCTTCCGCGGCAATGCTTTCTACCAAAACATTCGGAATAATTTCTTTTCGTTTTCTTCCCATAAGTACCGACAAAGTTACGGTTTTCGGACGTGGTTTTTTTATCTTTTTCACGCCATGGCAACCACCGCCACACTTATTTTTATATTCTTAACGGATGTGAAATGCCGGAGTGCTGCTTCCATTGTGGCACCCGTAGTTAAAACATCATCTACTATTAAAACATGTCTGTCTTGAAATGTTTCGGGGTTATGTAACACAAATGCGGAAGATACATTTTGCCATCGTTCGTAATGACTCTTTTTAGTTTGGGTTTCCGTAAAAATATTTCTGACCAATGCCGTGGTGTTGATTTCGACTTTAAGGTTTCGGGCAATTCCTTGGGCTATTTTTTCCGCCTGATTATATCCCCGGATTTTTTGCTTTTTCGGGTGCAACGGAATAGGTATGATACAATCAATGGTAGAAAACTTGTCCGACTCTTTCCAATCCGTGCTCATTTCTTTACCCAACAAGAATCCTATTTCCGGACGGTTTTTATATTTTAATTGATGTAACAGTTTTTGAATGGTATCTCCTTTATGAAAATAATATCCGGCTGTGCCGCTATACAGATTTATTCTTCCGTAAAACAACTTTTCTACGGGGTTCTCTTCCAAGAGGTGAAAACCGGTTTTGGGCAAATGGGTTATACATTTTAAGCAAACCGTTTGTTCTTGGGGAGTTAACGGAGACAAACACCCTGAACAATAAGCCGGATATATCACATGAAAAAAATCCCTTAAAAAAATCGATAATAAACGCATCTTTAAGGTTGAAAAGAGAGATTCTTTTGAATAAATTTCTCTGTCTCTTCTTTATACCTTTCATAATATTGTCCCGTTCCCGGTCCGTAAAATCCCGTGTGAACTTTTATTATTTCATTATTTTCATTTAAAAAAATGCTTGTGGGATATGATTTTAATGTCGAAAATTGTGGAAATTTTTTCTGAAATTCTTTTTTATCCGCCTTTCCGGCAAACAAAAATGGATATTTTGCTCCGGTGGCTTCTTTCATTTTGCGTATCGCGGCAATCTCTTTATCGTAATCATCGGAACGTTCAAAACACAATGCTATAATATTAAGTCCTTTAGAATTATATTTATCGAAAAGTTCTGCAAAATAAACACTCTCGTCCAAACAATTCGGACACCAACTACCCATGATTTGAAGAATGGTAAGTTTTGCGGGAAAGTCAGAAGGAAATTTTCGCAAATTTCTTTCCGTGTCTTTAAAAGAAAACGTTAACGGTATTTGCGGGTTCACTACGCGAGTAATGGAATCGGGATGTGTGAGCTTTGCATTTGGATTTTTAACCGCTTCCCACAACTCTTTCCAATGCTTACCGGAATAAAAAACGCCTTGCATACTGTCGTTTTTGACAGCGGCTTTAAACAAAAATGCATGTGAGCCGTCAAAACACGACAGCCATAAAGAATCGCCATTGGCACGCCCTTCCAAAAAGCGATAGTCTCCGGTTTCGGTTAAAAAAGTTCCCGTAATAATATCTGACCCGGGGTTTTCAAAAATTCCAACGGCAGGATACTCGTCTTGTGTTCCGGGACTGAAAACTGCTGCCCACTTGCCTTCTATGCCGGGGTTTATTTTGTTGGAGTTTTTTTGCATTTCCGGAACAGCCGTAAACGGTATTTTGTAATTTCCTTTTGAATAATTATACCACCAGCCTTTCAAACGGTTTTGCTCCCATTTTACTACAATTTCGGAGTTGAAATACGGGTTCGGAATAACAACGGAATCCTCTCGGTTTTTTAAATTGCTCGTGGTGATAACTTCTTTGGCATTCACAAATTGAACAATGGTATCGTGTGTATTAATTTGGATTTTCATTCGCACGGGTATTTTTTCTTGCGGAATATGAAAAAACCCTGTCCAGTTTTCGGAATTTGTTTTTACAAATGCCGATACTTTAAGTGAAATCGGGTTGCGGCTTCTTACTTGTTCTCTTACTTCAACGTAATATCCTTTTTTGGGGTAATAATACAACTGCTTAAACGAATTGTTAAGCCGGTTGTGTTCGCGAGTCATAATATACAACTGCCGTATTTGATCGTTTTCTTTGGTAACTTGAATGAGTTTCGGATTTTTAGAAAGGTCTTTTGCCGTATATGTTTCGATAGATTTATTTCCATTCACATATTCTTCTTTTGTATAATCAGAGTTGATTATCGCCTGTGAAGGAAGATTTTCTTTAAACACAGTCAATTCTTTTTCCCAATTGACAACCGTGTCTATAACCTCTTCTTTGTCGGGGAGCCATAAATGCTTGTTGACATTTATATGCTGCCGAAAATAATTTAAATCTTCCGAAAAATCATAAAAGGGTAAACTGTCTTGTTTTTTTAAAATACAAGAAGACCAAAAACATATAATGCTTAAATAAACAAAAGCCCTTCTCATTGGAAGGGCTAATGTAGGAATTATTTTGAAACAACGGTATCAGTACCCCTGTAATTCGGAACGAAAAGCTTTTATTTCTTCTATGTTAAACTTGTTATCCGAATGACGAATCAATTCCATTAAATACTCAAAAGGAGTTGTTCCTTCGGGAATTTCCAAAATTTCTCCTTCTTCATCTTCAATTTCGGGAACCACATCAAAATCTTTGTTTTGTTCTATGTATTCATAAACTAAACGGCAAGTTTTCGTAAGCAACGGATTTTCTTGTGCCAGAAAATATTCCCTCAATTCTTTAAGAAGCTCTATGAGTTTTTCGCTTTCAAAGCCGTTTTTTTGATATTCTTTCAATACGGCATCTATTAGCTTTTCTTTTTGGTTTTCTTGTACGGTTGTTTTCATCATATATCAAATTTTATTCCTTGTGCCAAGGGCAGTTCTGTTGAATAGTTTATGGTGTTTGTTTGTCTTCTCATGTATGCTTTCCATGCATCAGAGCCGGATTCTCTTCCTCCTCCGGTTTCTTTTTCTCCTCCAAACGCTCCTCCGATTTCGGCTCCCGATGTGCCGATATTTACATTGGCAATTCCGCAATCGGAACCGTTTACGGAAAGGAACGTTTCCGCTTCTCTTAAGTTGGTTGTCATAATCGCTGAAGAAAGACCTTGTTTTACATCGTTTTGAATTTTAATAGCATTTTCTACGCTTCCTGAATACTTCATCAAATATAGAATAGGGGCAAATGTTTCTTCCTGAACTATTTCCCAAGAATTGTCCGCTTCTGCAATGCATGGTTTTACATAACATCCGCTTTCGTATCCTTCGCCTTCCAATACACCTCCTTCTACAATAAATTTACCACCGTTTTTCTTCACCTCTTCTATTGCATTCAAATAATTTTCGACGGCTTGTTTATCAATTAGCGGTCCTACGTGATTATTCTCATCCAACGG
>CAZLMS010000183.1:0-2123 GCA_964560645.1 uncultured Flavobacteriales bacterium
ATACTACATTGTATAAAATTTTGGTGGAAAATCCTAAAATTATAGTGGAAATAAGCTCACATACCGATAGCAAAGGAGACGATGAATATAACATGAAACTCTCTCAAAGAAGAGCCGAAAGCGTAGTGAATTATCTCATTAAGAAAGGAATAGAAAAAGAAAGGTTGCATGCCAAAGGATACGGAGAAACCAAACCTATTGCTCCTAACGTAAATCCCGATGGTTCCGACAATCCCGAAGGAAGAGCAAAAAACCGCCGTACGGAATTTAAAATCATTGGTATTCTCCCCACCAAGTATTCCGATGTGCTGTACGAAGAGTAACGAAGTTTTTCATGAAGAAAATCGTCTTTACCGTTACCAATGATTTGTCTTACGACCAACGTATGCAACGAATTTGTACTACCCTTTCCAACGCCAGCTATGATGTTACCTTGGTTGGAAGACTGAAAAAAGATTCCGTGCCGCTAAAAAAACACAACTTCAATCAAGTGCGGTTAAAATGCTTTTTTCATAAAGGGAAACTCTTCTATTTGGAATTAAATTTGCGTTTACTTTTTTATTTATTAAAAAACAAGTTTGATATTATTGGAAGTATTGATTTAGATACAATTCTGCCCGGCTTTATAGTAGCCCGATATAAAAAGATACTTCAAATATACGACGCACATGAGTATTTTCCGGAATTGGAAGAAGTAGTTCATCGTCCTTTCGTGAAAAAAATATGGCAAAAGATTGAAGAATTCACGGTGCCCAAAATTCCTTACGGTTATACGGTTTCCCAAAATATTAAGGAAATATTCAAAGAAAAATACAATGTGGATTATGAACTTGTCAGAAACATTTCTGTGTTGAGAGAAATCCCTGAAAAAATCCACAAATACGAGCGAACAATTATCTATCAAGGAGCGGTAAATTACGGACGCGGACTGGAAGAAACCATATTGGCAATGCATCATGTAGATGCCACATTTTTAATTTGCGGCAAAGGAGATGTATATGAAGATTTGCAAGAGCTTGTAAAACAAGAACAACTTCAGGATAAAGTTGTTTTTAAAGGATATTTACAACCCGACGAATTAAGACAGGAAACCCTAAAAGCTACTTTCGGAATTACCTTTTTTAAAGATGCCGGGCTAAGCAATAAATATTCCCTGGCTAACCGTTTTTTCGATTACATTCATGCGGGAATTCCTCAGCTCACCGTTAATTTACCCGAATATGAAAGGTTTAATAAAGAATTTGAAGTTTCGTTATTGATAGATAATCTCACTCCCGAAGAAATTGCCCGTAAAGCCAACATATTGTTAAACAACAATGAATTGTACAACCGTCTTAAAGAAAACGCTTTAAAAGCCCGAAAGGTGTATAACTGGCAACAAGAAGAAAAAAAATTACTGAATTTCTACCAAAACTTACCTGTATGATTCATTATCGACAATCTGCCCGAGCCAAGCGCATTTCCATAAAAATACATCGCACCGACGGAAAAGTGGAAGTCGTTTATCCTTTTAACGTTTCCAAAAAACAAGCAGAACGTTTTGTAAAAGAAAATCAAGATTGGATAGATAAACAACTCCAATCCTTAAAGCTTTGTTTTTCTGCGCCAAAATTTGAATTTGATCAAATCCTGAAAACTCGTTACCATCAAATACATATTCATAAATCAAACAAAGATTTTGCACTAAGCTATCCCGAAAAAGGGAAATACATTATCCACACGCCCAACGTATCATCACCGGCATATATTAAAAGCATTCAGCAAGTATTAACCGAAATATACCGTATAGAAGCTCAATGGTTTTTGCCTCTAAAAACTGAAGAACTGGCAAAAAAATTCAACTTTAGATACGGAAGAGTTACGATAAGAAACCAGAAAACCCGCTGGGGAAGTTGCAGCAGCGAAAACAACATCAGTTTAAACCTGAACTTAATGAAACTCCCCGACTATCTTATTGAATATGTAATTATTCATGAATTGTGTCATACTCTCGAGAAAAATCACGGCAAAGGTTTTTGGAGTTTAATGGAGAGATGTTTGCCGGGCAGTAAAAAGTTGGATAAAGAATTGAAAAAGTATCATCCGCAAGGGTTTTATTTTTAGAACCATCCAAAAAAATACCA
>CAZLMS010000183.1:2133-4619 GCA_964560645.1 uncultured Flavobacteriales bacterium
ACGGATTGCATCTTGGAAAAATTATTCGCAAGCCCGTGGAGGGATTAAAAAATTATCATAAAAAAGTTGTTTAAAGTTAAAATACAAAATAAGAATTAAAATGCTGAATGTTAGTAAGATATTTTCCATTTTTTCAGTGTAATTTTGGAACTAAAATGAAACTTGGAAAGCCTTGTAGTTATTGGCTTTTACTGTAATTTTACTCAGGAAACTTTAAACAACTTCTATGATAAAAGGTTAGTTTTAACAAACAACCGGCTTGTTTTTTTAGACCATTTTATTAAAAACAAGTAATCTTATCTAATAAAACAGCGGTAAAAACAGCGGCATTTAGCGATTCTGCCCGCCCTTTTTTAGGCAATGTAATGCCGTAATCTTGGAGGGCTGACACTTCTTTGGAAATTCCAAAAGCCTCGTTTCCAATAACAAAAACATTCGTTTTACAACTGTTTTTTTGTAAAAATTCTTGAATGGGAATACCGTTAAGAACAGTTCCCGTAACGTGAGCGCCAATTTTTTCTTTTAAATCTGCGAGTGTTTCGGGCAAATCGGTATATAAAACCTTTACCCGCAAAAAACTACCCATAGTGGCTTGAAGTACCTTTGGGTTGTATAAATCCACACAGTCTTCGCTACACAACACATGCTCCACTCCGTACCAGTCGGCAATGCGAATAATGGTGCCGAGATTGCCGGGGTCTTTAATTCCATCCAAAGCCAGTGTAATTTTATTTCTCAAGTCGTTAAAAGAAAACGATATATTGAGAATTTTTACTAATGCCAACACTCCGGGAGGGGTTTTCATTTGGCTGATATAATGCATATCTTTTTCCGAAATAACTTCTGCCGGAATTGGGAACTCGCTGTTTTTTTCAAGGAATTTTTGCGTTACATAAACCGCTTTGATTGTTTCCGGGCATTCTTTTATGATTTCTTCCGTAATTTTACGTCCTTCTACCGTAAACAAGCCGTGTTCTTTGCGGTTTTTCTTTCTTTGCAGTGACTTAATAAACTTTTTGGTATTATTGCTAATCATCTTTTGGATTTGAAAAAAGTTTTTTACATAATACTTCTGTCCGCTCTGTTCGGAGCTTGTTCCAATACAAAATATTTAAAAGAAAACGAATATCTGCTTACAAAAGTAAACATACAATCCGCATCGGGAGAAATAAATACCGAAGAACTGGAACCGTTTTTAAAACAAAAACCGAACAGAAAAATATTCTTCTTTTTTCGTTTTCACCTATGGGTGTATAACTTACCCGATGTGGTAAAAATAGAAGAAAAACGTCTTTTACGCAAAAAAAAGTATGAAGAAAAAAATCAAAAACGAAAATTTAAAGGAAAAAAGGAAAAGCATTATCGCCGCAGTTTCGGAGAATGGCTTAAAGAAGTGGTGGGAGAACCTCCCGTAATTTACAATAAGCTGTTGACTCAAAAAACAGCTGAACAAATGGAAATGTATTTGCATCAAAACGGGTATTTTAGAGCAACTGTAAAGGATACTGTAATTTTTAAGCGAAAAAAAGCAAAAGTTATTTACCGGGTAAACGCCGGCGAGCCGTACACTATCAGAAAAGTACGATTTTCCATTATAGATACAACCATCAAAAATGATGTGATTCAAATCGGAAAAGAATCATTGATAAAACCTGGAGAGCGGTTTAGAAGAGCGCTTTTTGAAGAAGAAAGAATACGCTTTTCCAACGAAATGAAAAACTTGGGATATTATGACTTCAGTCCTTCTTATATTGAGTTTAAAGCCGACAGCTCGGCAGGCCGCCGAAAAATAGATATAACAATGATAATCAAATCTTTAAAAGATTCCTTAGACCAAATAATTCCACACAAAAAATGGCGTATAGAAAGCGTAACCGTTTGTCCTAAAGGTGTTTTTTCGGAAGCGCAAGTAATTGCAGCGGATTCCATTAATGATGTAACCTGCCTCAATTTGGCGGAAATCGGTATCCGAAAGGAAGTGCTTGATAAAAATATATTTATCCGCCCCGGAGATTATTATTCTTTGAAGAAAACAGAATATACCCGAAAACGTTTAGGTTCATTAAATATTTTCAGATACATCAATATTCGATATGAAAAAACGGGAGATTCGCAACTTCAAGCCGTAATTGAACTTGTAGCATCCCCGAAACACGCTTTGGGAATAGAGGTAAACGGCACCAACAGAGCCGGAAATTTGGGTATTAACGGAAGCGTAAATTATCAAAACAAAAATACTTTTAGCGGTGCAGAAGTCTTAAAAATTAATGTGCTAGGCGGATTAGAGGCTCAGAAACTTACGGTAGGCACTTCCACATCGGACAACACCAAGTCCGAAATAGTAAAGCAATTGCCGTTTAACACGATAGAATACGGTCCGAACATTTCCCTGGATATACCTGAACTTTTTTTACCGGCAATTAACAAAGATAAATTGCCTAAATATTATGCTCCCGAAACCTCTTTTAACGCAAGCTACAATTTCC
>CAZLMS010000184.1:0-4604 GCA_964560645.1 uncultured Flavobacteriales bacterium
TTAAAAGGCAGCTCCACGGAGCTGCCTTTTTTGTTTTTGTGTTCCTTCTTAAATCTTATCTTAAAACCATTATTTTTGCCAAAACCTTTCTCTCCATGAAGCGAGCCTTTGTTTTTCTTTTTCTTTTTTTGTCAGGATATATATGTTTCCCTCAAAAAACATTAACCCTTAAAGATGCTGTTTTAAAACAATACACGGAACTATACCCGGAAAACATTAAAGGATTTAGTTGGTTGCCTGACGGAAAACACTACACCTTGGAGGAAACCATTGAAAACGAACCTGTTTTGGTTCAATATAATATAAACACTTCGGAAAAAAAGGTCTTGTTAAAAATCTCCGACTTAAATGCGATGTTGGCTCTTACCAACGACGAATTTCTAAACCATTTTCCGGCTATTAAATGGAAAAATGCCCATCGCTTCCATTTTTTTCACGAAAAAACACTTTACTCTGTTGATTTAAAGAAAAAAAGAAGTCATGGAATTGTAACTTTACCAAAAAATGCCGAAAATATCGATTTTGAATCAAATCATTTTAATGTAGCATACACGGTTGCAAACAATTTATTTATTCAAACTACTAAAGATAAAACCATTCCTGTAACCAATCACACCAATCCCGAAATTATTGCCGGGCAAGCAGCGGTATCCAGATTTGAATTCGGAATTAGAAAAGGAACTTTTTGGTCTCCTCAAGGCAATTTTTTAGCTTTTTATGAAAAAGACGAAAGCAATGTAACCGATTATCCGCTTATTGATATTTCTACCAAACCCGCCGTAGTGAATTGGAAAAAATATCCTATGGCGGGAATGCCAAGTGAAAAATTGAAAATAGGAGTATATAACGTTAAAAAAGAATATCTTATCTATTTAAAAATTGAAGGCGACAGCGAGCAATATCTAACCTCCGTAAGTTGGTCAAACGATGAAAAATACCTTCTTGTCGGAGTATTAAACAGAGACCAAAACCATTTGAAAGTCAATTTGTATGATGCTCATAAAGGCGATTTTATCAGAACATTGTTTGAAGAGAAAGATGATAAATATGTAGAACCCGAACACCCGGCATATTTTCTTAAAAAATCTCCCGAAAAATTTGTATGGTTCAGCGATAGGGACGGATTTGCTCAATTGTTTCTCTATAACACAAACGGAAAAATGCTTCAAAAACTCACCCCCCAACCTTTTGATGTAATTGAATTTTTAGGTTTTGACGAAAATGAAGAATATGCATTTTACATTGCCACAAGCGAAAATCCTACCGAAAGGCATGTGTATAAAACACATCTGACGACAGGAAAAACCACCCGGCTCACCCAACAATCCGGCACTCATTCTGCAAAACTTTCTCCTAACGGGTATTTTTGGCTTGATAATTTTTCATCCGTAGATGTGCCGAGAATAGTATCTATATACAACTCGGAAGGAAAAAACATAAAAACCTTACTTACAGCTAAAAACCCCTTAGCGGATTACCCTGTTTCCACTCCCGAAATTTTTACAATCAAAAACAAAGAAAATATCGACTTATACTGTCGCTTGATAAAACCTTTTGACTTTGATTCCACTAAAAAATATCCTGTTTTGGTATATGTGTATGGTGGTCCTCATGCGCAATTAGTTACCAACAATTGGCTCGGTGGAGGCCGTCTTTGGATGTATGAAATGGCTAATCGGGGATATTTGGTTTTTACGCTCGACAACAGAGGAAGTCACAACAGAGGAAAAGAATTTTCGCAAGCTCATTTCAGAAAACTGGGCGATGTGGAAATGGAAGACCAATTAGCCGGAGTAAACTATCTGAAAACGTTGTCTTATGTAGATACCAACAGGTTTGCCGTGCATGGCTGGAGCTTTGGCGGATTTATGACTACAAGTTTAATGCTTCGAAAACCCGGTATTTTTAATGTAGGAGTTGCCGGAGGTCCTGTTACCGATTGGCAATATTATGAAGTAATGTATGGCGAACGGTATATGGACACCCCGCAATCTAATCCGGAAGGATATGAAAAAGCCAGATTACACAATTATGTAGAAAACTTGAAAGGAAAATTACTGCTCATTCACGGTTCTATTGACGATGTGGTTGTTCCGCAACATTATTTAACACTGCTTCAAGAATTTGTAAAAGCAGAAAAACAAGTTGACTTCTTTCTTTATCCCATGCATCCGCATAATGTTCGCGGAAAAGACCGCTTTCACCTGATGGAAAAAATTTTGAATTATATTGAAGAAAATAATGTTAAGAAATGAATTACAATAAACTGAAAGAGCTTTTTTCCTCTCCGAAAAAAATTGTTATTACCACGCATAAATCACCCGACGGCGATGCTTTAGGGTCTTCATTAGGTTTGTTTCATGTGTTAAAACAATTTTCTCACCATATTTCCGTAATTGTTCCTAATGAATATCCCGATTTTTTAAAATGGATGCCCGGTAATAATGAAGTATTGATTTTTGAAGAAAATCCCGAAAACTGCATTCCAGTTATTCAAAATGCCGAAGTTATTTTCTGCTTGGATTTTAATACGCTTTCAAGAATAAGCGATATGCAAAACCATGTAGCTTCTTCCAAAGCGGTAAAAATTTTAATTGACCATCATCAACAACCCGATGAGTTTGATTTTATGCTCTCCGATACCTCTGCATCTTCTACTTCGCAACTTGTCTATGATTTTATTGAAAACATGGGGTGGAAAAACAACCTTACACAAGAATCTGCCGAATGCTTATATGCCGGAATAATGACCGATACCGGGTCGTTTCGTTTTCCGTCCACTTCTGCCCGAACTCACGAGATTGTGGCGGAAATGAAGCAAAACGGACTTCAACACGACAAAATTCATATCAACATCTATGACACTTTTTCCATTCATCGAATAAAATTATTAGGGTTTGCTTTAACCGAAAGATTAGATTATCTCCCTGAACATCAATCTGTAATCATATACTTGTCCGAAGAAGATTTAAAAAACTACAAGTATCAAACCGGCGATACAGAGGGCTTGGTAAACTACGGACTCTCCATTAAAAATGTGAATTTTGTTGCTCTTGTAAAAGAATGGAACGGAATTGTCAAACTTTCCTTCCGTTCCAAAGGAAAATTTGACGTCAATCAATTTGCACGAAATTATTTCAATGGCGGAGGCCATAAAAACGCCGCCGGAGGCAATTCTCAACTAAATGTAAAAGAAACTGTTGCTCGCATTCGTGAACTTATAAAAAAACACCATGAAGAAATTATTACTGCTTATTAGTATTCCCTTACTGTTTATATCATGTTCATGCAACAGAAAACAAAAACCGGTAAATATTACGCCGCAAACCATCAAAGAACCTATGATTAAAGTGAATAAATCGAAAGTTCAGATGGAATCGGAGCAAATAGAACATTATATTAAACGGCACAAAATTCCCGTAGAACGCTCCGGAACAGGATTGCGTTACTATATATACCACAAAGGAAACGGACCTCAGGCACATGAAGGACAAGTGGCAAAAGTAAATTTTACCGTAAAACTGCTGAACGGAGAAGAAGTTTATTCTACCAAAGAAACCGGACCCCAAGAGTTTCTCATAGGAATGGATAATGTAGAAAGCGGTTTGCATGAAGGCATTACCTATATGCACGTAGGAGATAAAGCCATCTTAATCCTTCCCTCCCATCTTGCTCACGGATTATTGGGCGACAGAAATAAAATTCCGCCTCGTTCAACCATTATTTATGATATTGAATTATTAGAATTGAAATGAAAAATCAATTTATCTTTGCTATTATTTTCATTTCACTTTGGTATTCATGTGTTTACAAAACAGAATATACTTCTGTTCCTCATTCTAAAATTCAATATAAACTGTTAGCTTTTGATTCCGAAAATGCACGAAAGCCTCAAAAAGGAGATTTTATTTACCTCTCTTTATATAGCAACAATCAAAAACCTCTTGTTACCCATAAAATTTGGGTGTTCGAGCAGAAAAAAAATAAATGGATAAATCCTTTACTGAAAAAAGTTCAACAAGGAGACAGTATTGAATTTAAAATACCTCGCCAACAGCTTCCCGATTCGCTGAAATACAGCCAATCCGATTCTGTTTTAAATTTCTTTATGAAAATTCATAAAATCCAATCTCCATACGAATTTCAAAAAGAACTGGAATATCAACAATGGCTCAAAGACCGGGAGCTTTCCGAACAGGTAGATTTATTAAACTATCTAAAAGCCAATAATATTGATTATCGTTATTTTACAGAAGGTATCTATCTCATTCCCCTAAAAAAAGGCAACGGAAAAAAAGCTCAAAAAGGCAACACCGTTTATTTGCATTACAAAGGTTATTTCCTCGACGGAAAAGAATTTGACTCTACATATAAAGACGGCGAACCTTTGGAATATCGAATAGGCGACCCCGACCAAGTGATTAAAGGATTTGAAATTGCCGTTGCTCATTTATCCGAGCATGCTAAAGCAAAAATTATTATACCTTCGCATCTGGCTTTCGGTGCGAAGGGTTCTTCTACCGGAGTAATTAAGCCATATACTACTTTAATATACGAATTGGAAATTGTTAAAATTGAAAATTAAATCATTATGAATAAAAAAT
>CAZLMS010000185.1:0-277 GCA_964560645.1 uncultured Flavobacteriales bacterium
AGCACTTCCCCGTCCACTTCATTAAATTCGCCCGGAATATAAAGTTGTCTTATTTTCTTTCCTCCCGATAGTTCTCCTATTTGCCGGGTTATGTCTTTTGCCGCATCAAGCGTTAAAAGGTAATCATCCCTAAAAGAAATTTCCACTATCGGATATTTATATTCTTCCAATAAGCGTATTTGATAATCGGGCTTATCGTCTTTTCTTAAAAAAGGGATTTTTTCCACTTAGCAAAAGTAACAATTTATCTATAAAAAGATTTGATTTATAGAAAAAT
>CAZLMS010000185.1:287-4598 GCA_964560645.1 uncultured Flavobacteriales bacterium
CATGTATCGAATTTAACCCTGTTTTTCGAGCACCTTCTGTATGTTGAATGGAATCGTCTAAAAAAAGTGTTTTTTCCGGAACAAGACCTGCATCGTTTATTACAAACCGAAAGCATTCTTCATCGGGTTTACGAAATCCTATAAGATGAGAATAATAAGCTTTTTCAAACAAATCGTTGAAGTTTTTATTAAATGTCTGAGTGATATAATCCTGATACGCTTTGTAATGAATCTCGTTAGTATTGGAAAGTAAAAAAATACGGTATTGTTTCCCCAACTTTTCCAATAAGTTCCATCGTTCGGGAGGCAAATCCAGTAACATGGCATTCCATGCTCGCCGTATATCTTCCGTATCTACGTGAGGAATATATTGTTGCAATTCTTTCAAAAAAGTTTCGGGCGATATTTTGCCTGTTTCTATTTCGTCGAAAAGACGAGTCTGCCGGGCTTGAGAATATATTTCGTCAAAATTTTCAATACCGAGTTTTTTGAATGCTTCAATGGTTTTTTGATAATCAATATTTAAAATAACCCCGCCTAAATCAAAAATGATATTTTCTATTTTATCGGGAATTTCCGGTTCTTTCATCTTAATTTTACGCCAATTGTAAACTACCTGCTAAATTACGCCCAATTCTTTACCGACTTTCACAAATGCATCTACGGCTTTATCGAGATGGTGTTTTTCGTGTGCTGCAGAAATTTGCACCCGGATACGAGCTTCTCCTTTCGGCACCACCGGATAGAAAAATCCTATGGCATATACGCCTTCATCTAATAATTTTTTGGCAAACTCTTGAGAAAGTTTGGCATCATACAGCATAATAGGCACTATTGGCGAATCGCCTGGTTTTATATCGAAACCTGCCTGCTTGATTTTTTCTTTAAAATAGCGTGTATTATCTTCCAATTTATCTCTTAAGTGAGTGGTAGCCGACAACAAATCGAATACTTTTAAAGATGCGCCTACTATTGCCGGTGCCAAGGAGTTGGAAAATAAGTAAGGACGAGAGCGTTGTCTGAGCATTTCAATAATTTCTTTTCTGCCGGTGGTAAATCCTCCCATGGCTCCTCCGAGGGCTTTTCCAAGTGTTCCGGTAATAATATCCACCCTTCCCATCACATCGTGATATTCGTGAGTTCCTCTTCCAGTTTTGCCTATAAATCCGGTAGCATGACTGTCATCTACCATTACCAAGGCATCATATTTTTCAGCTAAATCGCATATTTCATTCAATTTGGCAATATCGCCGTCCATAGAAAACACACCGTCGGTAACTATAATACGATGCCGTTGTGCTTGAGCTTGTTTTAACTTTTCCTCCAAATCATTCATATCGCTGTGATTATAGCGGTATCGAGCTGCCTTGCACAACCTTACACCATCAATAATGGAAGCGTGATTTAAAGCATCCGATATAATGGCATCTTCAGATCCGAAAAGCGGTTCAAAAACTCCTCCGTTGGCATCAAAAGCCGCTGCATATAGAATGGTATCTTCAGTACCCAAAAATTCTGCTATTTTCTTTTCTAATTGCTTGTGAATATCTTGAGTGCCGCATATAAACCGAACGGAAGACATTCCGTATCCTCTTGTATCCAACGTTTGTTTTGCCGCTTGTATCACTTCAGGGTGAGAGGATAACCCTAAATAATTATTGGCACACATAATAATCACCTCTTTTCCGTTGTCGAGTTTGACTTCCGCTCCTTGAGGTGTTACTATAATTCTTTCTTCTTTAAATAATCCGGCGTTTTTAATTTCTTCTAATTCTTTTGCCAAAAAATCTTTAAACTTTCCGTACATAATTTTGCTGTTTTTTTTCAATTAGTTATTGATGGTTACATTTTGAGTAGCCACTTCTTCATTGATATAATACCAATTTTTATTGTCTTTCAATGTTTTTACAACTTTAAAAGGTGCTATCATTACCACACCGGAGCCTGTTCCAACTGATGATAAATCGGAAGAAGAAAAGGTGTAGGATGTTGCATTTCCGCTTTGCATCCTCTCTACTACCCCATCAGGTCCGCTTATGACAAAAAGCACGGAATCAGCTCCTGTTACTGATGAAGTGGATAAAGTATAACCTGAAGATATGTTTACGGTAGCTGAGCTGTTGATTTTATCTACCGAAGGGAATCCTGTCGTAATTGTAGTATCGGTTATGGAAAAGCCGTTACCTCCGGAAATAAACCAATTCACATCATTGTTAAAACTGGTACTGTTGGAAGGTGACCAATAATAAGAATTATCATCATTTTTGGTTAAAGTATTATTGTTTACTTTGACCGTACCCACATCTACATTACTGCCGTTTACTTTAAAAACAGCCACCGCCGAAGCCAAAGTAACTTTTAAACCGCTTTGCCATGCCGCAATATTGGCAGCTACTAAAACCGCATCTCCGTCTGTAAAATCAGGTGCAGGAGGTTCCGATTGAGCTCCTTGCAAATAAATATTTTGTATATGAGTGTCGCTGCCGGCTTTGTTATCTACTTTTAAAGAAACCGTATAAGTCCCTGCTACAGAATAAGTATGAGAAGGGCTCTCTTCAATTGATACTGCTCCATCACCGAAATGCCATGTATAAGCGTCTATTTCTCCTTCCGATTTGTTTGTAAAATGTACAGTTAAAGGGTCTGAAGCATCAATTTCATAAGTAAAAGATGCCGTAGGCGGTTCTACTTTTTTACATGATTGCAGTATTAAAATCGCCAAAAAGAAAAATAAAATATTTGTTTTCATGATTAAAATTTATGGTAACAAATGTAAGAATTTACAATTGAATACACACATTTTTAGGCTCCGTGAAAAATTCAATAGCTTCAAAACCTCCTTCCCTGCCCATTCCGGAGTGCTTCATTCCACCGAAAGGTGTTCTTAAATCCCTTACCAACCAGCAATTTATCCAAACAATACCTGCTTCCAGTTGTTCTGCCACTCTGTGGGCGCGGGTTAAATTTTCTGTCCATATTGTAGCCGAAAGTCCGTATTTTACACTATTAGCCATCTCAATCACTTCTTCCTCCGTATCAAAAGGCATTAAAGTAACTACCGGACCGAAAATTTCCTCTTGATTTACCCTACAATTATACGAAAGCCCCTCTATTACCGTAGGTTGAATAAAATAACCTCCCGAAAAATCTCCGTCCAATATTACCCGGTTACCGCCGGCAAGTATTTTACCGCCTTCTTCTTTAGCTAATTCAATATAGCTCAAAATTTTATTCATGTGTTGCTCGGAAACCACCGCTCCTGTTTTGGTGTTTTCATCATACGGATTTCCTACTTTCATGTTTTTTACCTTCTCTACAAACGAGTCTCTAAATTTTTCATAAATAGTGCGTTGCACAAAAATCCTCGAACCGCATAAACATATTTGCCCCTGATTAGCAAATGATGAGCGAATAGACGTTTTTACGGCTTTATCAAAATCACAGTCTTCAAAAATAATATTGGGATTCTTGCCGCCCAACTCCAACGACAGTTTCTTGAACATCGGTGCCGCCGTCCGGGCTATGGTTTCTCCGGTTTTTGTTCCTCCTGTAAATGAAATTGCTTTAATTTGAGGATGTTCCGTAATAGCAGCTCCTACTTTATGTCCGAAACCATGTACAATATTCAATACTCCGGCAGGCAATCCTGCTTCTATACAAATCTCGGAGAGCAAAAAAGCCGTCATTGGTGTAATTTCACTGGGTTTAGCTACTACCGTACAACCTGCGGCAAGTGCAGGGGCTATTTTCCAAGAAAATAAATAAAGCGGTAAGTTCCATGGAGATATACATCCTGCCACTCCCAGCGGTTGCTTAAGCGTATAGTTTATTCCTTTGGGCATCTGATAACTTTCGGCATGAAAATGCATAATTCCCGTGGCATAAAACCTGAAATTAGACGCCGCTCTGGGAATATCCACCGTTCGTGCCAATGATATGGGTTTTCCGTTATCCTTGCTTTCTGCTTGTGCCAGCCTTTCGAGATTTTCTTCTATCAATTCCGATATTTTAATTAAAACCCTATAACGTTCTTCAGGCGAAGTTTTAGACCACGCAGGAAATGCTTTTAATGCCGCTTGAACGGCATTATCCACATCCTGTTCATCGGAATCAGGAACAAAAGAATACGGTTTACCTTTGGCAGGTTCTATATTTTCAAAATAGCTGTTTGCAACCGGTTCTGTGAGTTTGCCGTCTATGTAATTCAATATTCTTTCCATAAGTTATCGTATTGTTTTTTATAGCCCACTAATGTACAAAAAATAAATTTCAAAAGCGTTTTTTTTTCGTATTTTATGCCTTGTGCAAAAT
>CAZLMS010000186.1:0-4552 GCA_964560645.1 uncultured Flavobacteriales bacterium
AAGATATAAAAAAAACAAAAAAAAACAAAAAAATTATTTTAAAGAACATTGAGAGAGCGGACTGTCATAACTGTTACACCAGTCTTCTATTTCTTTTTTCTTAAGAACGGAAGCTGTGGTATCGTAAGAAACGGTTAATCCAAACACTTCGCAAGAACATGTGTATTCTTTCTTACATGCCGCAAAAGAAATTACTAATGTTGCTACAACTGCCATTGATAATACTTTTTTCATGGTTAAAAATTTTGGGGTTAATAAAATCGGATGCAAAAATATTCTTTTTAATCTCTGTTTGCTTCGCAAAGTGTAATTAAATTTAAAAAGTCATCACTATTGAGAGAAGCCCCGCCAATAAGCCCTCCGTCAATATCTTTTTGAGAAAAAAGCTGCTTAGCATTTGAAGGTTTGCAACTTCCTCCATATAAAACAGAAGTATTTTGGGCTGTTACTTTTCCAAACCGGGCTTCAATATTTTTTCTAATAAACGCATGTACCTCTTGAGCATCTTCAGGGCTTGCGGTTTTGCCCGTGCCTATCGCCCAAACTGGTTCGTAAGCAATTACAATATGCTGAAAATCATCTTCGGATAAATTAAAAACCACTTCTTTTAATTGTTTTTCTATCACGGAAAAATGCTTTCCGCTTTCTCTTTCTTTTAGGGTTTCGCCCACACAGTATATAACACAAAGTTCGTATTCCAACGCACGTTTTATTTTTTCAAGTAATTGAGCAGAAGTTTCTTTAAAATAAGTTCTTCGTTCCGAATGTCCGATAATTACATAACTGCACCCTACCGATGCAAGCATTTCGGCAGAAACTTCTCCCGTGTAAGCCCCTTTTTCGTGTTCGGAAACATTTTGAGCAGACAACTGAACAGGTGTGTTTTGAAGTTCTTTAAACACATCGCTTAATAGAGGGAACGCGGGAGCTACGATAACTTTTGTATATAGCTTTTCCGGAAGACCGGCTTTAATTTCTTTTACCAATTTTAATGCAGAAGGGAGAGCAAGGTTCATTTTCCAATTACCGGCAACAATTTTATCTCGCATAATGTTAATTTATTAACTTACCCTTACACGCGGGTCTAAAAATCCGTAAATAATATCTACTAAAATATTTACAATCACAAACACCGTAGCAATAAACAAAACAGAACCCATTACAATAGGAAAATCATATTTTTCCGTAGCTCTGAATATTTCATAGCCGATACCTTTCCAGTCGAACACCATTTCGATATAAACCGCTCCGGCCATAAGAGAGGCAAACCAGCCAGACATTGCCGTAATTACGGGGTTTAACGCATTTTTAAGCGCATGCTTGAAAATAATTTTAAAAAAACTTAATCCTTTGGCTCTCGCCGTTCTGATATAATCTTGACTTAATACTTCCAAAAGAGAACTTCTCGTAAGTTGCATTACAATAGCCAAAGGTCTTATTCCAAGTGTCATAGCAGGAAGAATAAGGTTTTGAAGATTAAGGTATTCTCCCGTTCCGTAGTCGTCAATTTCGTATAAGCTCCCTACCATGTTTAAACCTGTAATATCACTTAATACATAACCGAAAATCCAAGAGATAATAAGCGCTGCAAAAAAAGCCGGGGTAGAAATTCCAAAAACCGATACAACCAAAATAGCGTTGTCAAAAAAAGTTCCTTGCTTAATGGCAGCAATAATGCCCAAGACAATTCCCAGCAATGTGCCTATAAGAATTGCAGTAATGGCTAACACCGCCGTTTCGGGAAGCGCTTCAATGATTATTTCGGAAACTTTTCGTTTGTTCTGATACGAGCGTCTTAAATACGGAAATTTTAAAACCACGGCATATTCGCCTATGGAAAAAAGTTTTGTATAGGCGTATTTATTATCGTCAAGATAAGTCAGGCTTTCGGGATTTTTTTCGTTATGAACGGATATGGGACTTAAATCGTTAAGATACATTAAAAATTGAACAGATTTAGGGCGGTCTAATCCCAAGTCTTTTTTAATAGCCTTAATAGATTCTTCATCAGCCCGTTGCCCAAGCATCATTCTTGCAGGGTCTCCGGGTAATACATTAAACAATAAAAACACTACGGTAATTACTCCGAGAAGCACTAAAAATCCGTAAACCGTTTTTCTTAATATAAAGTTTATCACGACTTCGTTTCTTTTAACAAGGTTTGTATTTCTTCCGTTTCGGGAATATTGTTATAGTGCCATTTTCCCGCCACCGTGCCGTTTTTCAGCAAAACAATTCCGGGATTGGAACGAATAATGGTTTTTAAAGTAATGGCATCGGCATTGAAATAATCAATATTAGAACCGGTTTTTTGTTTAAAAGTCTCCACTTCATTATTAAGTGATGCAGTTATGCCATATACCGGAATACCTTTACCGAAAGCTTCTTCAGCCAATTTATTGATTTTAGGTTGAACCGATTCATTGGCATGGGTTATATCATAGCTTATGACAAGGAGAATAGCCGGTTCGTTTAAAATATCTTCGGTAATATCGTTTCCGTCGGCATCAATTATCTCAAAATCATGAATGGGCGGCTCATATCCTTTTTGAATGAGTTTTGTTTTGGTTTCCACCCATTCCATATCAGGATTTTCCCATACTTTTTGTTTCATGTATTCTTCTTGAGAATATTCAACTAATTCGCCGGTTTTTTTGTTTTTATATACTAAAGTGGTTTCGTAAATATCAGGCTGAGCGCCTTCGGGAATTTTCATAAGTTCCGAAATATTGTTTCCGATGCGATACGGACGAAAATCTTTTATGGGAAGATTGGCTAAGCAATATAGGGAAAAACCTGTGGTAATAACAGTAGCGATACTTGCCATTACCCAGCTTCTTGCCGCACTTTTGCCAATAAACTTTTTAATGACGACTAATACACCGTAAACCGCTACAGCAAACCAAACGGGAAAACTCCACTTGATTACTCCAATGGAAAATAGCGCTATTAACAATATGGAAACAGGAAGCATCCATGCGTCTTCTTTTGCCGTGTTGGGGGTGATTTTTTTCCTTTGAATAAAAATAATTAAGGTAAAAAACAACAAAACCACATCTTTAGAAAAAGATTGCCAAGGAGTTAAATGCAGCGCATCACCAAAGCAGCCACAATCGGTTACTTTATTAAAATAGGCAGAATAAAAAGTAAGAAAGGTAAAGAATACAATCATCAACAACAATGCCCATGAAGTAATAATCATTTTTTCACCAAACACTACGGCAATTCCAAGCAAAATTTCTGCTACGCAAATAAAAACAGCCAGCGGCAAAGCATATTCTCCCAGCCATTCCATTCCTAAAACTTCAGGAGAAAAATATTCTTGCAATTTGTATGAAAACCCCAGAGGGTCGTTTGCTTTAATCAATCCGGAAACAATGAAAAGAGAGCCGACAAGCAATCGAGATATGTATTCTGCAATTTTCATAAGCCAACCAAAATTACAACTTTTTTCTTTCGTCTAATTTTATCAACGCAAAAACCGAATAGTTGATAATGTCGTAATAATTGGCGTCTATGCCTTCCGATATGATTGTTTTTCCTTGATTATCTTCTATTTGTTTTATTCTTAAAAGTTTCATTAAAATAAGGTCGGTTAGGGAACTTATTCGCATGTCTCGCCAAGCTTCTCCGTAGTCGTGATTTTTTCTTTCCATTAAACCTTTGGCAGCGGCAGCGTATTTGTCAAAAAGCTCAAGAGCTTGTTTTTCATCTATATCCGGATGGTCGGCAACACCCATTTTCAACTGAATGAGAGCCATAATCGAATAATTAACAATTCCGATAAATTCCGAGCCGATATCTTCATTTACTTTTTTACTGCCTTTTTGTTGGATAGTACGAATCCTATTGGCTTTAATAAATATTTGGTCAGTAATGGAACTTAGCCTTAAAATCCGCCATGCCGCACCGTAATCTTGCAATTTTTTTTCGTAGATGCTTCGACAAAGTGCGATAATTTTATCGTATTGAAAATTTGTATCAACCACGTGCTTATTTTTGGGAGCGAAAGTTACGGTTTTTTCAAAAATCATGCATCAAACCTTTTTGGAGGATGCTCATTTAAAGTTTATTTTTCTTATCCTTAAGCTTTTAGGTGTTATTTCCAAATATTCGTCATCACTTATATATTCCATTGCCTCTTCCAAAGAAAAATTAACTTTTGGTGCTAATTTCACTCCGTCGTCGGAGCCGGCAGCACGCATATTGGTTAATTTTTTTCCTTTAATTAAGTTCACCGGAAGGTCGTTATCACGCGTGTGTTCACCCACCACTTGTCCTTTGTATATTTCTTCGCCCGGTTCTACAAAGAAACGACCGCGGTCTTGCAACCGGTCAATAGCATACGCAAGAGCCTGCCCGGTTTCCATAGACACCAAAGACCCCTTGTTTCTGCCCGGAATTTCTCCTTTGTAGGGTAAAAATTCTCTAAATCGATGTGTCATTACAGCCTCGCCGGCAGAAACGGTTAAGATATTACTTCTTAATCCGATTAGCCCGCGGGAAGGAATGTCGAATTCGAGATGCTGCACATCTCCTTTGGGTTCCATTA
>CAZLMS010000187.1:0-4534 GCA_964560645.1 uncultured Flavobacteriales bacterium
GGTGGTAACCAAAGGAAAACCTTCCGACAAATCAAATCGCATTTGATAACCGAAAGTACTTATGGTTCCGGTTCCCGTACGGTCTGACTTTTTCACACCGTTTGTCAAAATATGTTTTAATAAGTTGTGATATTGTTCCATAAGAAAATGTTTTTACAAAATTGGTGGTTTTTCATAAAAAAATAAAGCAGTGTTAATAACAACAAGTCGAATGTTGATATTTATTTGGGAACGCTTTTCGAGCTTGGAAAGATTTTTTAATTTTTGCATTTAATACTGTGCCTATGACACTGAAAGTTAAAGAAAATGCCGACTTGTCCAATCTTAACACTTTTGGGATACAAGCATTTGCTCAGAAGTTGGTATCTATTGAAAGCATTAGCGATTTACAATTGTTTTTCAACGAATATTATGATAATAAACAATTATTGATTTTGGGCGGCGGAAGTAATGTGTTGTTTGTAAATGATTTTAACGGAATTGTATTAAAAAATGCCATCAAAGGCATTGAAAAAATTGCAGAAGACGACAATTATGTATGGATAAAAGCCATGGGCGGAGAGATTTGGCATGAATTTGTTCTGCATACTATCGAAAGAGGATGGCAAGGGTTGGAAAATCTTTCTTTAATTCCGGGAAGCGTAGGCGCTGCTCCCATGCAAAATATTGGTGCTTACGGAGTGGAAATTAAAGATTTTTTTCACGAATTGGAAGCATATCATATTCCAAGCGGCGAAATTCATAAGTTTTCTGCCAAAGATTGTGCTTTCGGATACAGGGAAAGTGTTTTTAAAAAATCCCTTAAAGGTCAATATATTATACTTTCGGTAACTTTCCGTTTAAACAAGCATCCTCAATTTAATACATCCTACGGAAGTATTGAAGAAGAGCTTCAGAAATCAGGGATTCAAGAGCTTTCGGCTAAAGCCATCAGTGATGCGGTAATTAGAATTCGCAAAAGTAAACTACCCGACCCTGCTCAAATAGGCAATGCCGGTTCTTTTTTTAAAAACCCGATAGTGGAAAATTCCTTATCCGAACAAATTTTGCAAGATTATCCCCAAGCTCCTGTTTATCCGGTGTCCGAAACTCACTCCAAAATAGCCGCCGGATGGCTGATTGAACAATGCGGATGGAAAGGCAAACGCTCGGGGAATTGCGGAGTACATGAAAAACAAGCGTTGGTTTTGGTAAATTACGGAGGTGCATCGGGGCAGGAAATATTCGAGTTGTCGGAAAAAATTATATCTTCGGTTTCCGAAAAATTTAACATTCAATTAGAAAGGGAGGTTAATGTCATTCAATAAAAAATACCCTGCTTTTGATTTCAGCTTAACCGCCGAAGCAAAAAAATGGTTAGGCATTGTAACCGTGCTTACGCTCATTGTTTACCTGCCTGCTTTAAAAAACGGGTTTGTGTTTTGGGACGACCCCGAATATGTGCTCCACAACCCTTATATCAAAGACATTAATTTAAAAGAGCTGTTTTCCGTTTTTTACATGGGAAACTATCATCCGTTAGCCATGTTGAGTTTGGCGATAGATTACCAACTATTTGGTTTTGAGCCGTTCGGGTATCACCTGCACGCTTTAATCCTCCATCTTTTAAACACCGTATTGGTTTTTTTGGTTTTTTATCATTTATTCGATAATCAAAAAGTTTTTAGAGCCGCTCTCATTGCTTTGTTATTTGGCATTCATCCGATGCATGTAGAGTCTGTGGCGTGGGTTTCGGAAAGAAAAGACGTGCTTTACACTTTTTATTTTCTGTTGTCTTATTTGTTTTATGTGTTTTATTTACGTACCAACCGCCGCTCTAAATTTTTGATTTTTTCATTGATTGCTTTCTTACTTTCTTGTTTGGCGAAAGGTCAGGCGGTGGTATTATCTTTAGTTTTGGTAATTACCGATTATTTGTTTCAAAGAAAACTTACCGATAAAAAAGTTATTCTCGAAAAAATTCCGTTTTTTATTTTATCGCTCGTTTTCGGCATAGTGGCAATAAAAGCTCAGGGAGAAGAAGCCGCCATCAATAAAGATTTCTACTCGGGATTTACCAGTATTTTTTACGGAAGCTACGGGTTGCTTTATTACTTGCTGAAGTCTTTAGTGCCATACAATTTGTCGGGAGCACATCCTTATCCGCTCAATGAAGCAGACCTCTCCATGCCCAAATATTTTTACATTTTCCCGGTATTAGCCGCCGGAATAGTTTTTTTGGTGCTTAAATATTTTAAAAACAACCGTCATGTTATTTTCGGTTTTTTGTTTTATCTGTTTACTATTTCCATTGTGCTGAAACTTCTTCCCGTTGGCGACACTATTGTAGCGGAACGCTATACCTATGTGCCTTATTTAGGGCTTTTTGCCGTTTATGCCGAATGGCTTGTTTTGCTTAAAAACAAATTTTCCTCCAAAGCAAAATTATTGAAATATGCGGGTGTTACCGTATTAGGAATTTACGCTGTTGTTACCTTTTTCAGAATTCAAGTTTGGAAAGACACTTTTGTATTTTGGGCAGATGTAATGGAAAAATATCCTAAATATTGGCGTGCGTACAACTGCGTAGGACAAGAATATATGCAACTGGGCATCGAAAAACTGAAAAAAAACAATCGCAAAGAAGCGGTTGCCGATTTTGAAAATGCCGCTAAATATTTCGGTTTAGCCATGAAAAAAGACAAATGGTGTCCGCCGGTGCCTTACATGTTGCGAGGTGCTTTATATACCGATTATCTTCAAGATTATCCCAAAGCGGAAAAAGACTTTTTAAAAGTGTTGGCTTTTCCCAACAAAATGGACCCTTCACAACTTTCCGCACGGCAAAACTTAGGTTTGGTTTATTACCGGATGAAACAATACGACAAATCGTTAAAATACCTGAACGAAGCCCTTCAAATAAACCCTAACGACCCTAAAACTTATTACATTAAAGGGCTTACCTTAGCCGCAATGAAACAACCGCAAAAAGCCATAGAAAACTATTCCAAAGCCATACAATTAAATCCCAACTATACGCAAGCATATCTGAACAGAGGCGTGGTTTATACCGACCGGCTTAATGAATTGGAAAAAGGATTGCAAGATTTTCAAAAAGTATTACAATTGCAACCTAATAATAAAGATGCACTGGTAAATACCGGTGTGGTTTACTTTAAAATGAACAAACCCGACAAAGCTATTGCTCAATACAACAAAGCATTGCAATTATATCCCAATGCCGGAAGAATATATTACCTTCGGGCTTTGGCTTACGCTTCAAAAAAGGATTTTAAAAATGCTTTAACCGATTTGCAACAAGCAGAAAAAAAGGGCGTACAAGTTCCCATACAATTAAAACAACAATACCAAATGCAACTAAAATCCCGGTAAATGCCTAAAATTAATCGCGATATTATCATTCCTTTGGCTTTAATCATTATTCTCGCCGGAGGCTTTGTATATGTGCCCAACATTATGCTGTACATTATCATTTCCATTATTATTTCCCTTATTCTTCATCCGGTGCAAAAAAAATTATCGAGCTTTGAAGTACAAGGCAAACATCTTTCTAAAGGACTGGCTTCGGGCATAAGTTTATTTGTTTTTTACTTTCTGATTTACAGCATATTTGCTTATATATTTCCGAAAATGGTTCAGCAAGCCGAATCTTTATCTAATCTGAACATTAACCAAATTATCACCTCACTGGAAGAATACTTTTACAAGATTCAAGCGGCATACGAGAATTATGTGTCGGACGGTTCGCAGTCTTTCAACGATTATTTGAAAACGCGCATTATGGAAATTATTCAAATTGCCGATATTCCCGATTTGGTTAACAAACTGCTATCTCTTACGGGAGATTTGGCTATCGGTATTTTTTCCGTTACATTTATTACTTTCTTTTTGTTGAAAGACGGTGAAATGATTTACGAGTTTATCCTGTCTCTCTTTCCTTCTTCGAAACAAGATTATTACGATGCCGTAATGACAGAAATTAAAATGCTTTTGAACCGCTATTTTGCCGGATTATTGGTGGAAGTGTTATTGATAATGACGCTCACATCTTTGGGATTAAGCCTTATAGGAATTCCAAATGCTACGCTTATAGGTTTTATAGCCGGAGTTTTAAATATTGTATATTATGTAGGTCCGCTTATGGGTGCCATTATCGGGCTAATATTAGGATTGCTGGCTTTATACACCGGGCAGGAAGAAGTGAATTTTCTTGTTTCCATGTTAAAAATACTAAGTGTTTTTGCAGTAGTGCAAGCTCTCGATAATTTTGTTTTTCAACCTCTTATATATTCCAACTCCATTAAAGCCCATCCGTTGGAAATTTTCCTGGTAATTTTAATTGCCGGCAACATTTGGGGAATTATAGGGATGGTTTTGGCAATACCTACTTATACCGTAGTTAGAATTCTTATCCGCAATTTTTTAGGTACCGGCTACCGCGCCGAAACAAAAAGGGAAGCTGAAAACAAATGAAACAAAGACCTCATGTGTTAGTGGTTGCGGGGTATGACCCTACCGGCGGTGCAGGAGTGTT
>CAZLMS010000188.1:0-4531 GCA_964560645.1 uncultured Flavobacteriales bacterium
TTACGGAAAACGACACATCTTTTAAAACCAAATTTTTATCTTGATATACATTGAGATTTTCAACTTCAATAACCGAATCATTCATAATTAGCGGATTGTTTTTACAAAACTAACAAATATGCTCAATAGCAATGTTTTTTTATTAACTTCGCAAGCGGAGAGCGGTACACGACCAGCTCCCTTCAAATCCCCCAGGACCGGAAGGTAGCAAGGGTAGAAGGTTGTAGCGGTGCGATGTATTTGCTCTCCTTTTTTCTGCAAATTTTCTCCGGATTTTCAATAAATTTTCGGTAAAAATCAATCGCAGAAAAATATTGAAATGTTATTTTTTGTTTTCAACCAATTGTTTTAGATGTTCATATATTTTCACAAGTGCAAAAGTGTCTTGTTTGCAATATGTTTCCAGGTCTTGTTTTATTTCTTGTATTTTAAACATATCGGTTTCGGTTTGTAAAGACAAAAAAGCCGAAGATGCCTCTAACCCGTCGGATATGTTCAAATTTTGATAAGACAATTCCGGAAAAATAGCGGGAAGTACATATTTTAAAGATGCCGAACCTTGCATAGCCGGCAAATAATACCAACCTTTTTTAAAAGGTTGCATCAAGTCTATTATCCGCGAAGTTATTTGTTGAATTTGATTGCTATATTCAGGCAAGTCCGTGGCTAATTGGTTAAGAATCATTTTTTCAAAAGCAGCGTTATAGGTAACTATCGAGCCGTTTTCGGGCAATGACTTCAACAAACTTTCGAGAAATGTTTGTTTAATATCGTTATTCCAATCCGCAATAAAAGAAACATGCTGTAAATCGTTGTTTTTTTGAAGTATATGGAGGGAATATTGAAACGGCGTTTGTTCGTAGGGTTTGGCATTTTCAAAAAGCGGAACGGCAGACTGAAAAGTTTCAAAATCAAGAAAAGACACCGGATAAGTAATTTTCCGCAAAAATGCTTGTATGGAAGTAATATCCGGCTTTTCAAGGGCTGATTGTACACTTTTTACTTGCAACCGGGCTAAAAGAGGAAGTTTATTGAGGTCGTCAATATCCGTTAGTCGCACCACTCCTTGATGATACCATTCAAAAAGTTGCTCTTTGTTTACACCTTTCAATTCAAAAATCGAATTTTCCGGTACATCCTTCCAACATTGATTCTGAAAATCACAAGGATAAGGCGAAAAGCAATGCGTACCAATGTTTACTTGCGGAAGTTCATGTTTTTTGATAATTTCTTTAAATCTCGAAACAGATTTGGCTATAGCATCTTCTAATTCTCGCACTTCTTTCAAAACACTGGTTGTTTTAAACAAACGGTCTGTTTGCAAAGCACCTTTTCTACGATATTTGTTGTTGATGTACATCACTTTTACATCCCGAATATCGTAACCGAGTCTTTTAAGCACATAGTGTTGTATGGCAGCATCTTGAATATACACAGGGCTAAGCCGGGTAGAACTTTTTACTTCATACAAAGTGATGCTTTTATCTTGATGCATTTGGAGAATATCGCAAGCTATAAACACATCGTTGTATTCAAAACAGGCTTCAAAAAGTGTAGAATCGGGCAAAAGTGTTTGTTTGGTAATTTCAATGGCTTTGGCTTTATTTCTTCCGTTAAAAGGAATTTCTATTCCCGCCGGAAAAAGTGTTTGGGCAAGTTTTCCTATTTCTATACCTGCAGAGAATCTTGCTTTTTGCTCGTCGGATATTTTGTCACGCAAATAGGGATAATAATAATTCAGGTATAAGGATTTTACACATTGAAGCCCTCGTATTACTGACGATTTACTTAGCAATCAGCGTTTTAATTTTTTGAAAAATGTAATGATTTGAGCGGCTAACTCTTCCCCGATTCGGTCTTGAGCTTCTATTGTAGCAGCACCTATATGCGGGCTTAAAGAAATTTTAGGATGCGTAAGTAAATCAGAATTAGGCGTGGGTTCGTTTTCAAAAACATCCAAAGCGGCAGCAGCTACTTTTCCGTTATCTAAATATTTGATGAGCGCCTTTTCATCAATTATTCCTCCACGGGCAGTATTAATGACAAACACACCGTCTTTCATCAATTGAAATTGCTCTTCTCCTATTACAGCGTTTCCGTTTCCCTGCTTGGGCACATGAACCGTAATAAAATCTGCATTTTGAAGAATTTCGTTAAGAGAACTGGTAACTATTCCTATTTGTACCTTCGCCGTGCCATTGATATTTAAGTTAATAGTGGCTCTTTCAATAAAAGGGTCGTAAGCCATAACTTTCATACCCAGCCCTAAAGCATATTCTGCTACACATTGACCTATCCTGCCAAATCCTATAATTCCCAATGTTTTATTTCTAAGTTCAATGCCTTTGCCGTATTTCTTTTTAAGTTCTTTAAAGTTAGATTCTCCTATCACAGGCATTTGCCGGTTACTGTCATACAAAAACCGGGCTAAGGTAAACATGTGTGCTATGGTAAGTTCCGCCACACTCTGACTGGAAGCTCCGGGAGTGTTAATAACCGTTATGCCTTTTTCTTCCGCATATTGCACATCAATGTTGTCTAATCCGACACCTCCGCGCCCTATCAGTTTTAAATTAGGGCATGCATCTATGAGAGCTTTCCGTACTTTGGTTGCGCTTCGAACCAGTAACACTTCATAATTTTCTTTATTGATAACCTCCGCTAACCGGTCTTGTTCTACTTTTTGAACAGAGACATAAAATCCGGCAGTTTCGAGTTTTTGCTTTCCGATTTCCGAAATACCGTCGTTAGCTAATATTTTGGCTTTAATTTCCATATTTTTCTTCAAATTTTTGCATTACGGATACTAAATGTTCTACGCTTTCAAGTGGTAAAGCATTATACATGGAAGCCCTGTAACCTCCTACGGAACGATGCCCCTTTATGCCGCTGATTCCGGCTTCTTGCCACATTTTATCCCATTCATCCTTCAGATTTTCATCAGTTAAAAGAAACGGAGCGTTCATCGGCGAACGGTCTTCAGGAACTACCGGACAATAAAACATAGAATTGCGCTCTACTTCATTGTAGAATGTTTCGGCTTTTTGTTGATTGATTTTTTCAATAGCATCCACTCCGCCTAAGTTTTTTAGCCATTCCAACGTAAGCATGGAAACATACACGGCAAAAACCGGCGGTGTGTTATACATGGAATCTTTATCAATATGTACTTGAAGGTCTAACATGGAAGGTATTTTTCGTCCGGTTTTTCCAAGTAAATCGTTGTTTACAATATAAAGTGTAGTACCGGCAGGTCCCATATTTTTTTGAGCTCCGGCATATATTAAAGCAAATTTCGACACATCTATTTTACGACTGAAAATATCGGAAGACATATCGCAAATCATAGGAACGGAAGTGTCCGGAAATTCTTTGATTTGGGTGCCGTAAATGGTATTATTGGAGGTTAAATGAACATAATCCGCATCAGCAGGAATCGTGTAGTTTTTAGGAATATAAGTAAATTTTTTATCTTCCGATGAAGCAACAACTTGCACTTCTCCGAGCAATTTGGCTTCTTTTATCGCTTTGGATGCCCAAGCTCCGGTATTCACATAAGCTGCTTTACCTCCTTGGGCTTTCATAAAGTTAATGGCTGAAATATAAAATCCCAAACTGGCACCGCCTTGCAAAAACAACACCGAATAATTATCAGGAACATTCAAAAGTTCTTTTACCAATTGGCGTGCTTTTTCCATTATTTCCACAAACTCTTTACTTCTGTGGGATATTTCTATGAGCGAAAGCCCGATATTGTCTAATTCCATTACGGCTTTAGAAGCTTTTTGCAACACTTCTTGAGGAAGAATACACGGTCCTGCACTAAAGTTGTGAATTTTCATTGTAAATGAATTTTGATGCTGCGAAATTGCAAAATATTATTGCCTGCTAACAAATTGTTTATTAAGATTTTTTTAACAATGATTGAAAAACGCATAAATAAAAAAACGGCTCTTTTTCAAGAGCCGTTTCGGATAAGCGGATAATTATTTTTGTTGGGACTCAGGTTTGGGAATTAAAGCTTTTCTCGACAACTTAATTCGACCCTTGTCATCAATAGCTATCAGTTTTACCTTCAATTCGTCTCCGGGTTTTAAAACAGAATCCACTTTTTCCAGCCGTTTCCAGTCTATTTCGGAAATGTGTAACAGTCCTTCTTTTCCGGGGAGAATTTCTATAAACGCTCCGAAACTGGTAATGTTTTTCACTTTACCGTGATATACCTCTCCAACTTCGGGAACGGCTACAATTCCTTTAATCTTCTCCAAAGCTGCATTTACATCGTCTTCCGTAGGACCGGATATTTGAACAATTCCTTTTTCGTCTTTTTCTTCAATAAAAATTTCGGTATTGGTAAGATTTTGTATTTCTTGAATAACTTTTCCGCCCGGACCGATTACTGCTCCGATAAACTCTTTATCAATCTCAATGGTAGTCATTCTCGGAACATTGGGTTTAAAAGAAGGTCGAGGTTCTGAAAGTACCTTATTCATTTCATTTAATATATGCGCCCGACCGGCTTTCGATTGTT
>CAZLMS010000189.1:0-4503 GCA_964560645.1 uncultured Flavobacteriales bacterium
TAAAAACCTGTATGATTTTCAGGTTTTGGGCGGAGTGTATAATCAAGATTTTGTTTTAGGAGGCGGTTGGGCAGGAAGTATTAAAAATGCAATCGGTTTTAAAGGTGAAGCCAGTTGGTTTTTACCGCAACAAAACACTTTGGATACTGCTACAGTTCTTGTGTCATCAGTATCGTTTGATTATTCTTTTGAAAATTCAATGTATGTAAATCTTTCGGTTTATTACAATACGCAAAGTTTTAATCAAGCATCATTGCTTGCTTTACAAAACACCTCGTTGCAACTGACCGCTAAAAATTTGTTTCCTTCTCAATGGGCATTTTTTGCTCAAACCAGCGGAAATATTACACCATTAATAAACGGTAGTATTGCATTGATGTATGGTACCAACAGTAATTTATTGTTTGCAATGCCTTCCATTACTTATTCCATAAGCAATAATTGGGACATTATGTTGTTGGGGCAGTCGTATTTTGGCGATTTCTCAGGTTATAAAAACCTGGGCAACAGTATCTTTTTACGACTAAAATGGAGTTTTTAACTTAAGACAAATAATCTGAAATTCATAGTTCACATCATTAAAATTATCACAAATGTTAATAACCGCGTGAACAATACAACGTTTTCAACATTACTAAATTAACATGAACTGTCTATTTTTGTGTGCAAATAAACTTCGGGTTTTATGCAAAAGCGGAAAAATACTTCTCAAATCTCTCAAGAAATTACGGAATTAGAAATCCAAAAATCTAAAATCATTCAAGAAATCAAACAGTTAAAATCCGAAAGAAAAAAAGCTGAAATTTTGTTCCATCTCAATATGTTCAACTCGTTCAATCCCGGGGCGTCTAAAATTTGGAACTGAGATGCTGGAAGGAAAAGCCGTGGTAGAAAAAATGATGGAAAATGACGCCTTTTCTCAATGGCTGGGTATTCAAGTTGAAGAAGTTAAAAAAGGTTTTTGCAAACTGCAAATGACCGTTTCCAAGCAAATGCTCAACGGTTTTCATATTGCACACGGGGGTATTTCTTATGCACTGTCTGATTCAGCATTGGCTTTTGCAGCCAACAGTTACGGGTTTAAATGCGTATCGGTGGAAACTTCTATTTCTCATATTAAGCCTGTGTATGAAAATGATATGCTTACCGCTGTGGCTTCCGAAAAAAGCCGTACTAACAAAATCGGTATTTACGAAGTCGAAGTTTTCAATCAAAATCGAGAAAAAGTAGCTTTATTCAAAGGAATCGTATATATTTCTTCTAAAATTTGGGAATAAATATTATTTTTGACCCGTTATGAACGGGTTTTTAAGATTTTACGAAGTTTCTATTCTCAACGCTTCCTATAAAGACATTTCTGCTAAAACAGCCCAAATTAAATTTTTCAATAAATCCGGAGGAGTTATCAATGTGCTGGAATATGCTTATTTGGAAGCAGCCGAAGTATATGAGAAAATTCAAAACAACGAGCCTGTTATTCTGGACAATTGCTATATCAAAGACTTTTCGCTAAGTACTTTTAAAAAAAATCAAAATATTGCCGATAACGAATATATTAAACTCAAAGGCTTTTCGGCAGAAAATGCTTTTTTCGATTGCGAATTTGAAGTGGATTTTTCTCATGCCGAATTTCAATCAGCTAAAATCTCTTTTAAAAACACTCGTTTCGGCGACGGAAACAAACGTTTCTATAAAACCGTTTTCGGTGAGGGCGATATAGACTTTTCCAACACCTACTGGGGAAGAGGAAATGTGGACTTTCAAATGGCGGAAATAGATAAAGGTAATATTAACTTTGAAAACGCTCGATTTTCTGAAGGAGACATCAGTTTTGTAAACACTCATTTCGGTGACGGAAAAGTAAATTTCAAAAATGTTCGATTTGGCGACGGCGAAGTGGATTTCCACTATTCCCGCTTTGGCAAAGGAGTAAAAACTTTTGATAAAGCCCAATTTGGAAAAGGCCTAAAAGATTTCAGAAAAATTGAATTCGGCAGCGGCAGATTAGATTTTAAAAGAGTTTATTTTAATGACGGAGACGTGTTATTTGACGAAAGTGAAATAATTTCCGGAAAATGCAACTTTCGAGGTGCTTCATTCGGTAACGGAAAAATTTCGTTTGATTTAACCAATTTCGGAAAAGACGAAGTATTGCTCGAAAAAATAGATTTCAGCGGAAAAATATTGTCATTTTATCAATGTTGGGGAAATATTGTTTCTCTCGAAGGCTGTCAGTTGAATTGTTTTATTGATTTAAGGGTTAATCACATCAAATACTTAAATCTTTCCAATACCATTTTGCGAGACATCATAGACCTTAAAAAAGTAGATACCCCTCAAAAAATTGATCGCATCAATCTTCACGGAATGCGAAACTTAGGGCAAATACTCATAGACTGGAAAGAAAACAATGTATATAACGCCATCACTAACAACAAAGAACATTCGATGGGAGAAATTGCCGAACAATTTCTCTTGCTCAAAGAAAATTTTAACAATACCGGACAGTATAATGACGAAGATCGGGCTTATGTAGCTTTCAAGAGGTTTGAATTAGAACATATTACAACTCAAAAAATTGCCAAAAATCCCAAAAACAAGTATTGGATGCTGCCACTCTATTGGTTTGAAAAACTGGTGTTTGACAAAATGGGATTATATGCCACTGCCCCACTTCGTGTTTTTGTAAGCATGACTATTGTTTTTAGTGTGTACAGTATTATATATACCATTGTGCCTTACATAAGTTCTTCGGAAATAATTTGCCCTCAGGAATATACCGATTTTTTACACCGTTTAGGAAACGCCTTTTATTACAGTGCCATCACGTTCCTAACCGTAGGATACGGCGACTGTTTGCCTACGGGAATCTTCAAGGTATTAGCACCTTTGGAAGGATGGATGGGCGTTTTTATGATGAGTTATTTTACTGTAGCTTTTGTAAGAAAAATCTTGAGATAATCGGTTAAAAATCCCAATAACGGTTAAAAAGTGCTGAAGAAACACCTATAGTAAAAAACCACTCGTTGTTTGACGAATACTTTTTCGTATTGAATTGATAATTTACCACATTGGCAAAAGCCACTAACCCGTCCGCAATGCGATAATTGACTGTAATCTGTTGAATATTCTTCACATAAGCATTCCCCTGCCCTATTACATTACCATGATATTGAGAATAATTGAGGTAGCTGTTATTTATGTTTTCACCCGCATTAAAATCCGGTGAAGATACTCCTCCCCGCCCGAATATTGCTTTGGCTTCTATTATCCATCTTTTCTTTAAGTATCTGGAAATAAACACTATTTCTTTAAAATTTGCACCCCACGGATGAGCTAATGATTGATTAAAATGTCCGTAATTGGTCGCAGTACTGTAATGACCGTATGTAAAAGGTCTTACGATGTTATATTCCGCTTGAAAAAATAATCCTTCGGTAAAAATATCATTTACTTTCATGCCTATTTGAGCAGCATATTTATTATGCACCCATCCATATATAGAATCGCCTTTTCCTAAAGCATGCAATACATCTCTCTTAATTTCCGATAAAAGGAACTCATCAATCAAAAACTGCCCGTAAACCAAGCACTTATTGCTTATCTTGTAAGAAGTGTTTAATCCCATCAAGGAATTATCGGAAGAACCTATGGAATACTCCACCGGACGGTAAAAAATTACAGGATTCAGATAATTGATGTCAAATTTCCGGTTCAATAAACTGTCTTGTCCGCCCCATACTACCGATTCAAAAAATCCACCGGTCCATCTTCGCGTAATTTTCCAGCTTAAATAATGTATCGTGAAAAACTTATCGGGTACTTGAAAATAATCGCCCGTATTGGTGTGATAATTTTTCAAATTACCGTAAAGATTTAAATATTTAAAATGCCAAACATTAGTTAAAATCTTAAAATAAGAGTAGTTATGAGTGAAATCAGATAATAACACCGAACGATAACCGTCGCCGATAAAGTTTTTGCCATGTCCGGCTTCCAGCAAAAAATATTTTCCGGCTTGATAAGAAACATATCCCGAAAAATTTTGCAAAACATAACCGGAAGTATCTTTTGTAAACACAATTCCTTGCGAAGGAAAAACATTGTTTTTCACGTAAAACGAATCTACTATTGCCGGGTACTTTCCACCTTGTGAAAAAAATGTGGCACGACTATTCCATTTTTTGTAATGTATTGATGCTGTTGCTCCCAATCCATATTGATAAACCGTTTGCTTTTGAGATGAAACACCCGCCCAATTATCCAAATAAGGCATCAATTCTATATAATTGGTATCCAAGTTTCTCTTGTAAAGCGTATCTTTTAACTCACTTGGAATTTCCGATATATACAGCGGATATATATCCGAATGAAGGTTGCCGTTATTGATTTTTAGCAACTCCCTTTGTAAATTTTGAGTGTACCAAACGTTTGAATAAATTTGTTGTGCCCAAGCATTACAATACAACATCATAAGTAATACAGAAAAACCGAAGAATCGCA
>CAZLMS010000190.1:0-4467 GCA_964560645.1 uncultured Flavobacteriales bacterium
TAAGCTCTTCTTTTGAAAAAACTTCTTGCTCCGTACCGGGGTTCCAGCCCAGCAGCGCTAAAAAGTTCACTAATGCTTCGGGTAAATAGCCTTGTTCTCTAAAGCCGGGGGATAATTCTCCTGTTTGAGGGTCTTTCCAATTCAAAGGAAAAACCGGGAACCCTAATCTGTCGCCATCTCTTTTGCTTAACTTGCCTTTACCTTCAGGTTTCAAAATTAACGGCAAATGGGCAAATTGAGGCATTTCTTTTTCCCAACCCAAATATTTATACAATAGAACATGTAAAGGAGTTGACGGCAACCACTCTTCGCCTCTAATCACATGGGTTATCTTCATTAAATAATCATCTACCACATTGGCTAAATGGTAAGTAGGCATTCCGTCGGCTTTAAAAATAATTTTATCGTCAAGGTCTTTTGTATTAAATGTTACCGTTCCTCTTATTATATCGTTAAAAGAAATGTTTTCATCTTCCGGCATTTTTAGCCGAACGACTTTTGGAACCCCTTCATTCAACAGCCTTTGAGTTTCCTCAGGTGATAATGCCAAACTGTTTTTTAAGGTCGAACGGGTAGCATAATTATAAGCGAATGTTTCTCCTTTGTTTTCACATTGCTTTCTGAGGCTTTCAAGTTCTTCGGGGGTATCAAAAGCATAATATGCCCACCCTTCTTCTATCAACTTTTGAGCATATTGAGCATAAAGCTTTTTTCTTTCCGATTGGCGATACGGCGCATGCGGACCTTCTCCGAAACCCACACCTTCATCAGGGCCTATATCAAGCCATTTTAATGATTCTATGATATATTCTTCCGCTCCGGGAACTAACCGCTGCTGATCGGTGTCTTCAATTCGAAGAATGAATGTGCCTTTATTTTTTTTTGCAAATAAATAGTTAAATAATGCCGTTCTAACACCGCCTATATGTAAAGGTCCTGTAGGGCTTGGTGCAAAACGCACTCTGGGAGAAACATTGTCGTTCATACAAAGTTTTCGACAAAGATACAGTAAAAGTAATGTGATTATTTAGAGAGCGGCTTATAGAAATTATTTTTGTTCATCTTCAATAACGCCGTCTCCAACATATCGACCGTTTTTGTAGATTTCTATATTTTCCAGAATACCGTCTTTATTGTAACGATACCATTTACCGTTCCACAACCGACCGTTTTTAAATTCGCCAACTTTAGAAACCTGACGATTTTTATTATACAAAGTATGAAATCCGTTACCGTCAAAAAAGGTTACCGACCGTGTAGTTTCGGTTTTTTCCACTACTGCTACTTTTACCTCCTTAGGCTCTTCTACAACAGGCTGTTCTTTAATTGGCTCTTTCGGTTCAAATGTTTTTGTCTTCGCCGGGTCAATGCTTCCTCCGTTAAAATATTTTATCGCTTTTATTTCTCCGTTAGCATAGTATTCTTTTATTTCTCCGTTTTCCTTTCCGTCTGCCCAATGTCCTTCAATCATCACCTGTCCGTTTTCGTGATAATATTTTTGCATTCCTTCTCTTTTCCCCGATGCCGTAAAATTAAACTCTTGCTGTAAATTACCGTTTTCATAATAGCGCTTGAAGGTGCCTACATTTCGATTGTTCTTCCATGTTCCTTCTTCTTGCAACTGTCCGTTTTCGTAATAGATTTTATACGGACCATTAGGGCGACCATTTACATAAGTAATTTCACTTTTTAAATTTCCGTTAGGAAAGTATTTTTTCCAGATTCCGGTTTTTCTGTTATTAACAAAATCTCCTTCTTCTACTATTTGATCGGGCGCATAATCAGGTAAATTGGTCATATTACCGAAATAAATCCAATGTCCTTGTTTTTTTCCCGTGGCATCTTTTTTATTAATCGTATCGCCGTTATATATCTGATAATCTTGTGACAAAGCCTCCTCACAAGTTAGCAACAGCGCGACAAAAAAGAATAAATATGATATTGCTCTTTTCATCATTTTACGAATGTAATATTATTTTTTATTTTTCCAATTATTTTTAGACTAAAAAGTTTTTTTTATCTTTAAACATCTTCTTTTTATCGTTTATACAAGTTCATGTTTTTATATTATTCCACATCTCATTAACCAGTTTGGGCAACGTATTATATTTTGCTTCCCAACCCCATTCGCTTGCTGCTACACTATCATCTATAGATTGCGGCCATCCTTTTGCTATCTCATCCCGATAATCCGGTTTATATTCTACGTAAAATTTCGGATTATGTTTTAAAATTTCCTCATAAATTTCTTGGGGCGAAAAACTTACCCCTGCAATATTGTAAGACGAGCGGGTTCTAATGCGAGAGGCTTCTGTATTCATCAGCCGTATAGTTCCCTCAATAGCATCTTCCATCATCATCATAGGCAATGTTCTTCCGGGTGATAAAAAAGAAATAAAGGGTTTATTTTGTTTGGCATGATAAAATATATCTACGGCATAATCGGTAGTGCCACCGCCGGGTAAAGATTTATATCCTATAAGCCCGGGGTATCGAATGCTTCTTACATCTACTTGATATTTTTTATTGTAATATTCGCACCAACGCTCTCCGGCAAGTTTAGAAATACCATAAATTGTATTAGGTTCCGTTATTGTTGTTTGCGGAACGTTCTGTTTAGGCGTGGACGGTCCGAAAACCGCAATGGAACTCGGCCAAAACACTTTTTTTACATGTCCGTCTTTAGCTAATTCCAATACGTTGATAAGAGTATTCATGTTTAAATCCCAAGAAAATTTAGGATTATTTTCTGCCGTGGCTGATAATACTGCAGCCAAAAGATAAACGGTATTTACTTGATGTTTTTTTACTACTTTAAAAACAGCTTCGGCATCAAGGGCGTCAAGAATTTCATGAGTGATATTTTGAAAAACAGGGGCGGTTAAAGGCTTTATGTCTGTAGCAATAATATTTTCTTGTCCCTCAAGTTCTACAAGTTTTTCGACAAGTTCTATTCCGATTTGCCCTCCTGCTCCTATGATAAGCGTTCTCGCCATTCGATTATTTGAATGCCGCAAATGTATAAATAATATTCAATTGCCTTAAAACACTCGAATGTAAATTATGAGGATTATTAAAAAGCAAAAGCGGGCAAAAGCCCGCTTTTCCGTTTCTATTCTTTAAGTAACTTTAACACCCCTTCTGCTGTGCCGGTATTCCATTTTGCGATATACATTCCCCGAGCAAGAGAAGACACATCTACTTCTTGTGTGGGAGAATTTATTTTTATGTTTCTAACGGTTTTTCCCGAAATGTCTTCTATATGCACTATCGTATTTTTGGGCAGTCCTTTAATATACAAAACATCATGTGAAGGGTTTGGATATAAAGAAACTAATTCTTGAATTCCGTTAAATGCACTTGCCGGAGGCTCATTTACAGAAACCGACCCTGTAGCAGAACATCCGTATCCGTCCGTAACCGTTACAGAATAAGAGCCTGCTGCTAATCCCGTAGCAGTTTGGGTAGTTTGTCCGTTGCTCCATTGATAGGTATAAGGAGTTATTCCTCCGTTGGCAAAGGCAGTAGCTTCTCCGTTAGAACATCCACCGCACGTTGCATCTTGCTTGCTCATAGACAATCCCCATGATACCGTTAATTCTCCTACGGTTACAGTTGTTACTGCAGTTAGCATTGCAGCATCTGTAACCGTTACCGAATACACTCCCGGACAAAGCCCTGTTGCCATCTCCACAGTTTGACCGGAAGCATTTCCATCCCATTGATAAGAATATGGAGGAGTTCCTCCTAATCCACTCACTTTGGCAGCCCCGTTACACATGGTTCCACAGCCTGCATCGGTTACAAAGTCATTAACTACAAATAAATTGTTATTTAATCGAAATTTCATTTCTATAATATTTCCTCCGGCTGTATCTGCCGTAGCCTCTGCTATAGGATATTTTTCTCCTTTGGCAATCCAGCGGTAGGTATAAACAGAGTCTATTACAGGATTTGTATCAAACATTCCGGGAACAGGCTGTGCCAATTGCCATCCTAAAAAAGGAACTTTAATCCAAATGCTGTCAATGGTAATATCAAAAACATATTGACGAAGCACATCAAAAGCTCCCGCAGGTGTCGTAACCGTTCCATACCCGTCAAATTCGACATGGGAGTATACAGTTCTGTCAACTCTCACGGAATCCGCAAATTGGCTAATTCCCAATGTTGCTCCGTCAAAACCGATGGAAAAACCCGACGTGTCATCATACACAGTTAAATAAGTGGCAGGAAAAACAGTCCATTTAATTGGCGGATTGTTTTGTAGCGATATATCCATTCCAAACCCGAAAGGATCTCCGTAAAAGCCTAATATCGAGAGAGAATCTAAAGATTTATTCAGATAAGTAGTGGCATTTGATGAAATCATTACCATATTGGCATTGGGGAAGTCCTGATTGCCGGGTTGTCCTATGGTGTCTTTAAAGAACAAAGTGTCATAAGTTTCTATGGTAAGATTAGAAA
>CAZLMS010000191.1:0-4450 GCA_964560645.1 uncultured Flavobacteriales bacterium
TGTAAAGTTTTGTTGTGTCAAATGTAATAAAAAAGAACTAAAAAAGAGGGTGAATAACGATGATAAAAAGCAGCTTACTTTCCTTCGCCTTTCAACACAATGAGAATAGTGTAAATAAGTATTTTAAAATCAAGAAGAAGAGACATGTTTTCGATATAAAGAATATCGTATTTTAAACGTTCTACCATTTCGTCCACATTTTCGGCATATCCGTATTTTACTTGTCCCCAACTGGTAATTCCCGGTCGTACTTTATGGAGGTGTACGTAATGAGGTGCTTTTTTTACAATTTGGTCAATAAAATATTGCCTTTCCGGACGAGGTCCCACAATACTCATTTCGCCTTTTAAAACATTGTAAAATTGAGGAAGCTCATCGAGACGGGTTTTTCTCAGAAATTTCCCGAACTTGGTAATGCGTTTATCGTTGTCAGATGCAAGCTTAGGTACACCGTTTTCTGCATTTTGGTACATAGTTCGGAACTTGTATATGATAAATGGTTTTCCGTTTTTTCCTATGCGTTCATGAGAGTATAAAACAGGACCTTTGGAAGATAATTTTACACCCAAAGCTATGACGGCAAACAGCGGGGAAAATACCGTAAGAACAATTAAAGAAACAGCCACGTCGAAACCTCTCTTGAAAGTTTGTTGCCAAGGAGGCATGATGTCGTAATTGACTGAAATAAGCGGTACACCGAAAATGGCATTGGCTTTTACCGTTCCGGAAATAATATCGTAAATATCGGGAATGATTTTAATAAGCGCTCCGCTGCCTTCCAGTTTGTCAATGAGCGATTTTAAAAGCTGTCTTTCGGTAGGTTCTACGGCAATAATAACTTCTTCAATGCCGTAGTTTTTAATCACATTTAAAATATCATTGGTTTTTCCGAGTTGAGGAAGTTTGTTTTTCAGTAAATCTTTTCCGTTGGTAAGAATGTAACCTTTAAAATCAAATCCGGAAGAAATTTTTTGTTGCTCAATTTCATTAAACAGTTTTTCGGCTCTTTCATTACTGCCGACCAATAGAGTTGGAAACCCGATTTTTCTTTGTTGAATTTGTTTAACGGTTCGCGTGGTAAGAATAAGCCGGAAGGTTTCGGTTAGTGTGAAATGAGTTAAAAACAAGAATGATAGTGATTTATAATAGCTTTTGTAATTGCTTATTTCATCGTCTATCAGTACGGTAAAAAATAAAAATAGAACCCCGACTGTGGTTTGGGTAAGTGTGCCGAGAAATTCTTTTAAGCGGGATTTCCGGTAAATATCCCGGTAAGTTCCCGTAGAAGCGTATAAGATTAGCCAAAAGAAAGGTATGAGGAGGAGCCCTAAGTAGAACTGAACGGTAAATTCGAGATATACATCGCCGAATTTTTCTTTTTCTACTACCAGTTTACGGAACAAGTAGAAAAGAACCCACGAAAGCAATGCGCTTAAATAATCAAGTGCAAGATATTTGATTATTTGCTTTCGTTTATTCATTTAAGGGTGAATGATTTGTATGTTGTCTAAATAAATTTTTTTGTTGTCGGTATTGTATGCGGCAAGGAAGATTTTAAATTTGGTGTAATTGGCATTATATTCACTGTTGATTTCGTCGGTAAGGTCTAAGTATATTTTATTCCACACTAAATTTCCGTTGAGGTCATATTTAGGAGGGATGTAGAAGAGGGTAAGCAAAGAAACTTCTTCGTCATTGTCGTTTACGGTAATGGTTCCGACTTGAATTTCCGCTTCGGTTTTGTAGTGAAATTCCAAGTAAATGTTTTCGGCTTTCGGAAATTCATAAATAGGGCTTTTTGCCATGAAACCGGGCGTGTCGGCGGTAAGCGTTACAATTCCCGAATAATTTCCTTCAAAAGGATTGTCTGCATATTTTATGATATGCACCGATGTATCGGGAATTTCAAATTGCAGAGTGTCTCCTTCAAAGTCTTGCATCCATTTGAATTGAAGCCCGTCGAAATACTTAACTATTGCCGAAACGGTTACTACGGAATCGGGGTAGAGATAAAAGGAAGTGTCATTGGTGTAAAAATCATAAAAGGGATAGTATGGGCGTTCGAGAATTTTGCCGTTGTGTTTAATTCCGCCGGCGATTTTCAAATTTTGTTTTCCGGTAAATAATAGAGGAGCTTGAGTAACGGGTAATTCGTATATGCCTTGTATATCGTTGTTGATATATATCCAAGCGTCGGTGATGGCGTGTTTATCGGTTCCTTGACCGGGTTCAGTTTCCAGAATAATGGTATCTATAGCAATATAGGAGGGGATTTGCTCAGGCGGGTTGATAATGTTGCAAGAAGTTGCCAAAATAATGATTAGTGCAATGTATATGAGGTTTTGTAGAAAGTTCATATTATGCGAAAACGAAAAAATTTGTGATTTATTCTTTTTCATGATATAAAATCTTGCACTTCGCTTCTTTTCCCCAATTCTATTACTTCCAGGTTTTTTATTTCCGAATTATGTATTTCAAATCTTACCATGGTGCGTATTTTATGAAACCCGATATTGCCGGCTGCTCCGGGGTTGATATGCAGCAATCCGAGTTTTTTATCGAACATTACTTTTAGAATATGCGAATGTCCGCAAATAAAAAGTTTGGGCGGGTTTTGATATATTTCGGGAATTACATTTCGGGAGTATCGTCCGGGATATCCGCCTATATGGGTAATCCAAACATCTGTTTGTTCACACAAAAAGCGGTTGTGTTTTGGAAAAGCAGCCCTGATTTTTTGATTGTCTATATTCCCGTAAACCGCTTTAAAGGGTTTGAGAGCTTCTAATTTTTCCACCACTTCCCACGAACCGATATCTCCGGCATGCCAAATTTCATCTACCTTTTCGAGATGTTTTATGATTTTGTCATCTACAAATCCGTGTGTATCTGAAATCAATCCGATTTTCTTCATAAAAGAGAATAGGCGGCAAATTTACCATATTACCTTAAATAACGGAGGATAAATCAAAAAAACAGAGAATGCTAATGACTGTGTTCTCGCCCTTTAATTTTACCTTTTTTTACGGCATCGTCAAGTGCTTGCAGTTCCAGAAGCGTTTCTTCGGAAATTTGTTTTTCTTTGAGTTCTTCTAAATCAGGTTGCCCGGCATTGAGCCAAGCAGTATAAATAAGACTGCCGGCAGCTATAATGGATTTTCTCATCCGGCGTTCTACCATTCCGTTTAGTCTTTCGTGAAAAGCTTGGGAAAAGTCTCTGGAGTAGGTTTTGATAGTGATATTTCCGCGAGTTTCATAGGAGTATTTTCTGTCGGAAGGAAACTCTTCGGTAAGTTGTTTTTCTATGAGCAATACGGAATCTACGGCAGCATGACTTTCTTCTATTACAGTCCACACAAAATCATTGATATCGGCAATGTATTCGGCTTTCCCTACAAAGTAATCATAATCTTCGGCAAAAAGTTCCGGAAGACGTGATTCCCAAAAACCGTGAATGCCTTTTTGTCCGGTCATTTGTCCGTTATAATTTTCGGTAGTGTGTAAAGGCACATGAGCATCGCCTACGTAGTGTCCGAGTTCTGCAGACAGTTTTAAAATTCGGTCGAGGTCTTTGTTTTTAAATGCGTAGGTCAATCTTTTTACCATTACTTCTATATGCCAAGGTACAATTCCGTATGCCATAAGTGTATCTTCCGTAAATTTTGCTACGGCATCTTCCCATTTTCGAGGCACTACGGCAAAGGGGTTTTCTTTATCGTAATGGTCAATATCTATAAAATGACGGGGAGCTTCGCCTTCTACGGCGTATCTTCTTTTATCGGGGTCGGGTGCATGTTCGGTTAAAAATTCAATATGAGCTTTGTAAAACCCGAACAGTTCGGGCGGAAGAGTAAAGACAGTCATCCGGTTTATTCTTTTATGACCGAAAAATCCCCAACCAAGTGCAATGGTGGCGGCAGAAATAAACCCTAAAACAAAAAGGGTTTTAAATATTGGCTTTTTCATATTGACGAAGATTGATAAGTTTTCCGTCTTTAAAGATAGGAATTTTTTCGGTTTTATCGAAAGATAAACTGTATTTTACGTCTTCTTTTAAGTTGAGTTTTGCCAATCTTCTTCTGTGAGAGGAGTTTCTGAGAAATTTATCGGGGTCTTCTTTTGCCGAATGATAAAGATATTTGGCAGCTAAAGAAGCATCGGAATCTATTTGAAAATTAAACTTTTCGGAGAGAATATCTGCCATTGCACCTGCAAAAAGGCTGTCTTCCAAATTAATTTTATCTCGCCATCCGGAGCATAGAATTAACACATCTTTTTGGACTTCTCCTAAATAGTTTGCCAAAGCAGTGAAGTTGGTAAATGCTCCTATAAGAAGCTGATGTGCGTTTTGTGCTTGTTTTACGGCTTTTGTTCCGTTGGTAGTAGTTAATACAATGGTTTGACCTTTAATTTTTTCGGTCATATATTCGAAAGGAGAATTGCCGAAATC
>CAZLMS010000192.1:0-4408 GCA_964560645.1 uncultured Flavobacteriales bacterium
GCTCAAAGACAAAAATAAAAAAGTTACTGTTCTAAAAACAAATACGTGCTTGGAGAAAGCCGGAGGACAAATTAACTATGCGATAACAGAAATTTATGGGAAAACAAATGATGAACAAGAGAAAAAATCACGTACAGAATAATGATAAGGGGAATGACGATAAAATTAAAGTCGGGAATAAAAGGAACATAAAACCAAAAAGGAAGTAATGAAATCAAAATCAATATTGTGGAAACTGCTAAAAAAGAGTATTTTAGCTTATTGTCTTTCCACGAGTAATTTTTGAATTTTAAAGCAATCATTTCTATGGGAGCTACCAAAAGAAGTGCATCAATAATGCCTGCAACAGTTAAAAACCATTTGTTTTGCAGTGTGCTGATGGTATAAAATTCTACTGGTGACCAATAATACAAATTGGCAGTGGCGCTAAGCGCTTTTCCCGCAATCGGAACATACATGTTTACATTAAACGAAGATAAGATTAAAGGCAGCGACCCGATAAAGATGGCACCGGCAGGCGTAGGCATGCCTATAAATTTATCCGACTGATTGGTGTCAATGTTAAATTTAGCTAATCTTAAAGCCGAAAAAGCAGCAATGAGAAATGCCGAAAACTGAAAAAACAAGTTGGATATTTGACGGTTTGCAATGCTTGTGAAATAATCTTCCGTAGCAATGGAAATCATTTGAAAAAGAATAACCGAAGGCAAAACACCGAAGGTTACCATATCGGCAAGAGAGTCTAGTTGTTTTCCCAATTCTCCGTTCACTTTTAACAAACGAGCCGTAAACCCGTCGAAAAAATCAAAAACCACTGCAGTTCCGATACAATAGCTGCTCCAATGTAACTCGCCTTTAAACGCAAAAACAATTCCCAAGCATCCGCAAAGCAGGTTTAAAACAGTAAGCCCGTTGGGAATAATTGATTTGAGGTTAAAATTCATTCCGGCAAAAAGTAAAATAATGTTTAACTTTGTTCGTTAAGGGTAAATTAAATACATCTGAATGCAAATTTGTAATTTTTTACGAAACACGGTCTTTTTTTCTGCGATAATACTTTTTCTTTTTCTGTTTGTTGCTTTAAAAAGTAATGCACAAATTCGAAAATACAGCAATGAATATTTGTCAATCGGAGTAGGAGCAAGAGCTTTGGGAATGTCCAATGCCAATGTTGTCGCCGTAAATGACGCAACTTCCGGTTATTGGAATCCCGCCGGATTGTTGGAAATTAAAAGTAATTTGCAAGTAGCAGCCATGCATGCCGAGTATTTCGCAGGCATTGCCAATTATGATTTCGGAGCTATTGCCACTCCCATAGACTCAATAAGTGCGTTGGGGTTCAGTTTAATACGTTTCGGGGTAGATGATATTGCATACACTATAAATCTTATTGATGCAGAAGGAAATATAAACTATAATAACATAACCTCTTTTTCCGTAGCCGATTATGCTTTTATATCGTCCTATGCTCGCAAATTGCCTTATGGAATTAAGTTTGGAGCTAATGCCAAAATCATTTACCGCAAAGCCGGAACTTTCGCCACGGCATGGGGTTTCGGATTAGATGCCGGATTAAAATACAATTACAAAAAATGGCGATTCGGACTTATGGCGAGAGATGTAACAACTACTTACAATGCTTGGAATTACAACTTTCCGGATGATATGAAAGAAGTTTGGCAACTTACCGGAAATGAAATAAAAAACAATTCTACGGAAATCACATTACCCAAACTTATACTTGGAGCGGCGCGCGGATTTACAATTAAAAACAATTTTCATGTTTTAGCCGAAGCCAACGCAGATATTACCTTCGACGGAAAACGAAATGTATTAATTAGCGGAAAACCCGTGAGTATAGATCCTCATGCAGGTATAGAAGTTAACTATAAAAAAATTGTTTATGTCCGCACCGGTGTAATGAATATTCAAAAGGTAAAAGCTGAGGTGGGCAATTTTTACAAAACCACCTTCCAGCCGAATATAGGAGTAGGACTTAAAATCAAACAATTTGCATTGGATTATGCTTTTACCGATATCGGAGACCGTTCAGTAGGGCTTTACTCTCACATTTTTTCACTTAAGATTGACTTTTACAAACAAACCGTTAATTAAACCATGAACAGAAGAGGATTTTTATGGCTTTTTATATTTCTGTTCTTTATACACACTGCTTTTTCCCAAAACGGAAACGAATGGATTAACTATTCCCAAACGTATTTTAAAATTCCCGTTGTCGAAAAGGGAATTTACCGGATAGACTATAATACGCTTTCCACCGCTTTAACCTCCGTGGGAAAAGACCCGTCTACGTTCAATCCGCAAAATTTTCAAATCTATGCACGCGGAAAAGAAATACCTATATACGTTTTCGGTGAAGCAGACGGTTTTTTACATCCTACCGATTACATAGAGTTTTATGCCTACCCGAACGATTCGTGGCTTGATACTGCCATTTATGAAAATCCTTCGGATATTCCCAACCCGTATTTTAATTTGTATAATGATACCATTCATTATTTTTTAACGTGGAACAATGTCACCAATAATTTACGGTTTTCGGAATACAACAACACCTCTTTTCCGCCGTCATCTTCGGCAGTTTCCTATTTTTTAAAAACAACCGTTACTCAAAATTCTGTCAATTACAATCCGGGATGGCTCGATGCCAATAACAAAGGAGAACCTACTTTTACAGCCGGCGAGGGATTTGTTTTTCCGAGAATAGACGGAGCGGGAAATTCTCAAACATTTAGCTTAAATACACCCAATACAGCCACAGGAATAGTTCCTTCTGCCCGTTTGAGAACGGGAGTGGTAAGTTTTTCCGACCCCAATGATACTAATGTGCCTTTTGACCATCATGTTACTATGAGCATTACAAACAACGTATTGGTAGATGAATCTTTTAACGACCAAAACTTTTTTAGTTACGATATTACTTTTTCCGCTTCTTTTTTAACCAACGGAACCACTTCTTTAACATACACCAATCAACCGGATGCAGCTTCGGCAACCAAAACGGCACCTACTTATTTTGAAATAACTTATCCGCACAAACCTGATTTAGCAGGAGAAAACATAGACGGCTATGAATTGACTTTAGACAATGCTTCTTCGCAAAATTATTTGTTGCTGAATAATGTAACAGCTTCCGCAATAAGTGCGGTGTACGATTTAACCGATTATTATCGAATACAACCTGTTTTCTCTTCAAACACTTTAAAGGCATTGGTTCCTGCAGGAAGCGCGGAGCGGAAAATAGTATTTTCAGCCGATGAAAACATACATTTTATTACTACTTTAACGCCGGTAAGTTCTCAAAATGCACCTCTTGGAAAATTTTACGATTTTTTAAACGAAAATGCCGATAGTGTATTTGTAATTATTACTCATCCCAAACTATGGTCAGAAGCATTGCAATATGCGGCATTAAAACAAACCAAAGGATTTAATGTGTTAGTAGCCGATATTAACGAATTGTACAATCAATTTGGCTATGGTATTCCTAAACATCCTCAAAGCATCAGAAATTTTTGCAAATTTTTGTACTACAATTTCAATACCTCGCCCGGATATATTTTTATCATAGGAAAATCCATTGAGTTAACCGATATTCGATTCAATAGTGCTAACTATTCTATGTGTTTAGTTCCTACTATCGGTTATCCCAGCATAGACAATTTCTTTACATCAGGTATATCCGGAACTATAGATTGGGTGCCGTCTATACCTGTAGGAAGGTTAGCTGCCAATACCTCTACAGATGTTTTAAACTATAAAAACAAAGTACAACGGTATTATCAAGAACAGGAAAACACCGGACCTTCGGCATCTGTTCAGAATGTAGAAAATAAATTATGGATGAAAAAAGTGTTGCATTTCGGAGGAGGTGCCGGAGCAACCCAGCAAGATGATTTTAAAAGTTATTTGGAAGTTTATGAGCAAATTATTGAAGATACTTTGTATGGAGGACATGTAACCGGAATTTACAAAAACAGCAGTCAGGTAATAGACGTGCAGCAAGCGGAAAACATTAAAGAACTCATCAATTCGGGAAGTTCCATTATGACGTTTTTCGGACATTCATCGGCACAAGGCTTTGATTTAAGCGTGGATGACCCTGCAAACTACCAAAACGACGGGCGATATCCGCTGGTAATTGCCAACGGTTGCTATTCCGGAAATATTCATTTACCTTTATCCACATCTTCAAGTGTAAGCGAACAATTTGTGTTGGCACCCAATGCAGCTATTGCATTTTTGGCTTCTTCGGCGGTGGGATATGCTACGCCGCTTCATAGCTACACTACTTATCTGTATCAAAATATAGCTTACAAAAATTATCAAGGAACCATAGGCAAAAGCATACTTAACACCATTAACCAATATGCAGGATTAAACCCCA
>CAZLMS010000193.1:0-4394 GCA_964560645.1 uncultured Flavobacteriales bacterium
GTTGGTGGGTTTCGTATAAGATGCCGATGAGTTTAATAACGGAAAACTTTATGAAGTAATATACTAAAATGTTAAACAAAATTTTAAGGTAAAGTTCCATGGAAAATTCAACGGCAAAAAGTATTTTAAATACATTGATGAGAAATAAACTTAAACTGTTGGCAAAAACAATAAAAAGAGAGATGGTGAGGAAACTGCCGAATAGTTGTTCTTCTTTTTGAATTTGCTGAAAATAACGCTTGGTGAAAAAAGCGACAATAATTTTTTGAAAACCGGCTTTTCGATAGGCATAACTAATTATTAAAAAAGCTACGGAAAGAAGTGTGAGCAACCCTTCAGCAGTAGTGTATGGAAGTGGCTTTATCACCGCTTATTATCGTTATATTTATTTTCTTTAAGACGTTGTTTGATAATTTCCAAGTGTTTTTGTTTGAGTGGTTCTCGATGCTTCTTTGCCGTTTGGGTAAAGTATTTGTGGTGAGACAAAAATTTCACCTGCAATTCGTCCCACGAACGGTCATCCTTTACGATACCGTGAGCGATAAATTCTTTTTTAAGCCCTTCGCCTATTTCAAAAAAGTCTTCTCTGCCGAGATAGTCCAAATCAGCGTCGCATATAATTTCTTCCAATTTGTTTTTAGGTTTTTGAGGAACTTTAGTGGCTAATATCAACTGCTCGATGAGTTTTATTTGTTGAGGAGTGTACCCGAAACGAGGTAAGTTTTCTCTGGCGATGCGGGCGCCTATTTCTTCGTTGTTTTCGTAGCGTTCCACAAAACCGGCATCATGGCATAGAGCTGCAGTTTTTAAGATAAACAGTTCTTCGGCACTTATTTCTTCACCTTCGGCTAAAAATTCCACGGCTTTACACACGTCTTTCATGTGGCGAATATTATGATAGGTAAGCGATTTGTCCAATCCCTCTTCTAACAGATTGATAATAAAACGTTCGGCTTTTCGATAGTTGATGGAGCTGTATAATTTTAAATCTACATAACGCCAAAACATTTTATTGGGGACAACCCCTTCGGCATCTTCGGAAAGTTCGGGCAGGATTCTTTCCACAAAATACATATCTACTTCACCCTTGTTTTTGGCTTTTACTTTTCCCCGGTATGTGCATACAAACAGGTCTTTTACATGTTCATAGGTATCGCCGGATATATTTACTTTTCCGGGCTCGCCGTGTTGTTCCATTCGAGCGGCAACATTTACCGTGTCGCCCCAAACGTCGTATGCAAACCGTTTAGTGCCGATTACGCCTGCTGTAACTTCTCCTGTATGAATTCCGCATCGGATTACCCATTCTTCGCCGTCTTTTTTTGCCCGTTTGTTTACATAATGTTGAATTTTAAGCGCTGCCAGAGTAGCATCTATAGGATTGCTTTTGTTGCGAATAGGCACACCTCCCACTGCCATGTATGCATCACCTATGGTTTTGATTTTTTCAAGATTGTGTTGTTCTATAATTTTATCAAATTCAATGAAATAACTGTCTAATTTTTTTACCAAATCTCGGGGACGCATTTTTTCGGCTATTTTCGTAAAGCCTTTAAAATCGGTAAACAGCACGGTAGCCATTCGATAATGACGCGGTTCTGATTTTCCTTTGCCTTTCAATTCATCAACGGTTTCTTGCGGCAATATATTAAGCAATAATTTTTCGGTTTTTTCTTTTTCTTCGAGGAGCAATTTTTGTTGTTGTTCTATTTTTTCTTTTTGTGCTCTTATTTCGCGTGTTCGTTCTTCTATTACTTTTTCCAGTTGGGCTTTTTGTTCCCTAATAACTTTTATTCGCATTCTGAATATAAGAAAGATAATCAGCAAGATAGTTAAAGGAGCGGCAATTTGAAACCATAGTGTTTTCCAAAAAGGCGGAGTGATAATAATTTTTAGTGCTTCTACATGATTGCTCCATATTCCGTCGCTGTTGGCTGCTTTTACCAAAAAAGTATATTCTCCGGGAGGCAGGTTGGTATAATGAGCAAATCGTGTATTTCCTACATAATTCCAATCTTCGTCAAAATTTACCAGTTTGTAGGCATACTGGTTTTTTTGCGGATAGGTAAAGTGAATACCTAAGTATTCTATAATAAGATTGTTTTGATTAAAATTAAGGTTAATGGTGTTGGAATATCGGGCATTGAAGACGGTGTCGATAAAAGATTTATTGATTATTTTTACGTTTGTAATGTGAATGTCGGGCGGCACGGGGTTAGGTTGAATTTTTTGAGGATTGAAGATGTTAAACCCGTTGATTCCGCCGAAGTAAAACTCTCCGTCTTTGTTTTTAAAATATGCGCCAATGTTAAATTCATTGCTTTGTAACCCGTCTTTTTCGTTGTAATTAACAATGGTATTATTCGCGGGGTTATATTTTGAAAGTCCTCTGTTGGTGCTGAGCCACAGGTTGTTTTCGTCGTCAATAAGAATTCCGTACACTACATTGTTAGGCAGTCCGTCTCGTTCGGTAACAGCATTAAAAGTATTGTTTTTAGAGTCAAAACGGTTTAGTCCGCCTCCATAAGTTCCAATCCAAAGGATATTATCTTTATCTTCGGCAATAGAGATTACCATGTTGTTAGACAGAGAGTTTTCGTTATTGTATTGATGTTGAAAAGATTTAAAGAAAATTTGCCCGTTTTCGTTTTGTTCTACGCAACTTAATCCGCCTACCGTTCCAATCCATATTTTTCCGTTTTTGCTTTGAAATATGGCACGAACGGTATTGTCGGGAAGAGAGGTGGAATCTTTTTCATTATGTTGAAAAAACAATGATTTTCCATTAGGGAATATTACTGCCAGTCCGTTTTTGGTGCCTATCCAAAGATTTTGCTCCCGGTCTTCCAACATGCAATACACCCGGTTCTCGAAATCGGGGTTTTTGTAGGCTTCGGCATAATTAATTCGTTCAAACATGACGGGCATTTGGGCATTATTCAAATGAACTTTATATAGTCCGTTGACTGTTCCGATTAACAAATCTTTGTTTGAAGGGCGTTGATAAATAGCAGGAATGATTTTATTTTCTTTAAATACAGGAGATTGACTAATATTGTCGAAAAAGGCAAATTGTTCGGTTTTTCGGTCTAAACGATTTAGCCCCAGCCGGGTGCCTATCCATACGATTTTGTCGTCGGTTTCACAAATAGACCATACGTCTTTGCCTTTCAATGAGTTTTTTTCACCGGGAATTTCGGTGTAATGTATAAATTCTTGTTTGGAAGGGTCGAATTTACTCACCCCGGAGGAAGTTCCAATCCACAACACGCCAAATTTATCTTCAAAAATGTCTTTAATAAAATCGCTGGCAATGCTATTCTTTTGAATCGGATTGTGATGGTAGCGGATAATGTTCTTTACGCTATCATTTTGCATAGTAAAGCTGAAAAGCCCGTTTCCCCAAGAGCCGGCCCAGTAATTCCCGTTGCGGTCTTTATATAGAGGAATAAAATATTTATTTTCCGAGGAAACCTGAAGAGCTTGGAATTTTATCTCTTGAACGGATTGATAGCTTTGAGGAGCATATACAATACCATTATTGGTAGTTATCCAAATATTCTTGTTGTCAATAAATATTTTATTGATGTTGTATGAGGGGATACCTTTTTCGGAAGGATAGAAAGAAACTAAACGCTTTTGATTTTCAAGGTATAAGAATAAACCTTGATTTTTGGTGCCAATCCATAAATTATGATGTTTATCGAATGCGATGCAAGTTACTTCATCTGATATTTTTTCGCCGATTTTAATGATTATATCGTTCAGATTTTTATAGGACTTATCTTTGAAATTATAGATAAACAATCCTTGGTTGGTAGCAATATATGCTTGATGGTTTTCAATAATTGATTGATATATTATTTGTTTCTTGCTTTGCCGGATAGTATTGAATGAATGATTTGTTTTATCATAATAACACAAGCCGTTGTTAGTGGAAACCCATAGCTTTCCGCTACGGTCCACAAATAAATGATTGATAAAATTGTCGGGAATGGAGGTGGTGTCATTAGGTTGATTGTAAAAAATAGTGAAATTGTATCCGTCAAATTGGTTTAATCCGTCTTGTGTTCCAAGCCAAATATAGCCGTCTTGGTCTTGAGCAATGGTGTTAACACTGCTTTGAGAAAGCCCGTCTTCAATGGAAATATGGTCAAAACGAATGGATTTATGAAGATTTTGAGCATCTGTAGTTTGTGTGGTAAATAAAAAACAAACAGAAAGATACCCAAGGAAAACATTTATGGTAAGATTGTAAAAAAGCTTTTTAAGCACAATAGTGTTTCTTTACCTGATTAAACCGTAAAATTAGAAAAATTTAGAACAGGTTTAAGGACTTACTTTTTCTTGTAGCAAAAGAGTTGAAAAAACAACAAACAAATAAACGTCTTTAA
>CAZLMS010000194.1:0-4381 GCA_964560645.1 uncultured Flavobacteriales bacterium
AAATATATTCTTTTCCTTTAAATTCTTGAGTTTGTTTATATTCCGGGTTAAGCAGATTATTTGCCGATACTTTTACTTTAAACTTCTCTCCCAAACTTTTGCTTAAACTAAAGTTTAATTGCCCGAACGGTTGTTCATACACATTCGGTGTTCCGCCAGTCATTACCACTACTATTCTGGGACCAGACACATTGTAAGCCAACGTTGCATTTAATTTAAGACTGTCGCTTTTGTAATTGATAAACGAGTTAAACACATAAGGTGATTGGCCGAACATTTCTCTTGTATCGGGATGACTGGGATTGGTGGCTCTGATGGCTGTCAATTCGTCGGGTGAAATAGTTACTTGAGAATAGATATAAGAGAAGTTGGCTCCCACAAATAGCGGTTTTAAAACAGGAATTACACTTCCCAAAGATTTTTTCACTTCCACTTCCGCTCCATATACCGTAGCTCTATCTACGTTTCGGTAATTAAGTTCCGGCAATGCTGCCACAGGATTAAATGCTCTTTCTATAGGGTTATGGAAAATTTTATAGAATCCGCTCACGGAAATTATTTCTCCGGTATTGGGATAAAATTCCCAACGAACATCAAAGTTATCTATCAATGTTCTTTGCAAAGAGTCGTTTCCTACCACCAAGAAATCGCCGATAAAGTTAAACGAGCCGAACGGTGCCAACTCTCTGAAAGTAGGTCGCGCCAATGTTCTGGTATAAGCTGTTCTTACTTTCATTTTATCGGTTAGTTCGTAAGAAAGATTTACAGACGGAAGCACATCTAAGTTGTTGAGTTGTCCTTTCGGTAAATTTCTGTCTTTGCTCACTAGCAATATATCTGTTTTTTCCATTCTGGCTCCGGCAATGGCTCTCAATTTATGTGTGATATAGGCATCTGTCATTAAATAAGCGGCTGCTACATTTTGTTTGCCTTCATAGCTGTTTCTTTTTTCGGTCGCATTTTGAACATAGATGTAACCGTCTGGATTTCCGACTTCCATGTTTTCGTCAGATAAAAATTCGGAGATGCTTCCGTTGTATGCCACTCCTTGAAAACGGTAATCGAAACGTTTTTCCTCAAAAACACGGTGTTTATATACGTTAGACAAACCGAATTTCACATAAGAGTTTTTGCCTTCTACGGTATTTACAGGTAATTGGAAATTTATTTTATTGTCTATATTTTGTTCTTTCATATCGCGATAATAGCGGGCAGGCACATTATATAAAGCAGGTTGTAAGTTGTAAATAGTATCTACTTCCGTTCCTTGAATGGTATTTAAAATATAATCGTTGGCAAAGAATCTTATATCCGGCTGATTTTGAGACGACATTGTAGCTGCCGAAATCCATTCTATTTTAAGTTTATGAAAATCGGGAAGATAATGTTCTCCTGTCAATTGTGCGGTAGATAATCCTCTTTGGGTGTATTGAACGGTTCGGGTTTCAAAATGCAAGCCTAATTGGTCGCTGGGAATTTCTCCCGTTTGGTAACGTGCCTGATTGTTTCCGTTTTGGTTATGCATCAACATTAATCCTATTTTGTGGTTGGATGATAACTTGTAGGAAGCGTTCATTAAAGCACCCCAAACCACATCTTCTTCTCCTCTGGTATCATTTAAAACCAGTTCTTCGTTTAGACTTTCTACTTTACTCAAATCTCCCGTAAGTGAATATCTTCCCGTAAATCCGCCTGTGTAGTAATTATATCCTTTTCTGTAAGACAAAGCGGTTACAAATCCCAAAGGTTTTCCGAATACCATTGTTTGATTTCCAAAAGAATAAGAGTAACTTTGATTTACAAAAGATTTGGAAGTTTGAGGTTCAAAATCTTTATTGAATGATTTTGTAATGGCAGATAAACGTTCATTGTCTTCAAACAAAGCCGGAACATATTTTTGGGCTCTGTCAGGAATGGCTCTTGAGCCGTCATCGAAACCCAACCAATCATATTTTCCTTTGTTTGAAGTTAAGAAATTATCGTTCAAGGAAGATTGCGTATTGTAGGAATAAGACACCGAAAATTGAGAAGTTTTGGTTTCGGGAAAATCTTTGGTTTGGATATTTACTAACCCTCCGGTAAAATCGGCAGGCAAATCGGGCGTAAATGTTTTTACCACCGTAATGTTCTCCACAAGATTGGTAGGGAACAAATCCATTTGCACAGAGTTTCTGTTAGGGTCTAATCCGGGTATTTCGGCGCCGTTTAGCAAGGTTTTACTGTATCTGTCGCTCAATCCTCTTACGTAAACGTATTTTCCGCCTTCTACGGTTACGCCGGTTACTCTTTTTACGGCAGCAGCCACGTTTCTGTCTCCGGCGCTTTTAAATTGTTCCGAAGAAATTCCGTCCACTACCGAAGCTGCTTTTTGTTGCATAAGTACAATATAATTATTGTTGTTTTTGGTTTGTTTAGCTTCTACCACCACGGCTTCCATCACAATGGCTTCTGTTCTTAAGTTAAAGTTTATTACCGAAACTTCTCCTTCTTTCACTTCTACTTCTACAGTGTCAGGCACAAACGAGATAAAACTCGCCACTACTTTTTGTTTTCCTGCAGGCACGTTGTTCAAAGAAAAGTTTCCGTCAATGTCGGAAATGGTTCCGATAGTAGTTCCTGCCAAATATACGTTGGCTCCAATCATCGGCATTCCGTCTTCATTGCTGATGACTTTTCCTCTGATAATTCCGGTTTGTGCCACGGCTGCCAGATTTAATCCGACTGCCAAGAATGTTAAAATTGCATTTATTTTTCCCCTCATAATTGTAAATATTTGTGATTATTGAATATATCCGAGTTTATCTAAATAAGTCCACCCTTTTAACCAGTTACTGCCGTTCGGGTCGAATGCACCTTTGTAGTTTACATTATCTAATCCCGCTCCCGAAACCGGTGTGGATACAGTTCCTGTTACATTGGATGTGTTGGTTGGTACAAGCGCAATGTTTTTAGCAGAAAAATCATAAGTAATTCCGGGATTTGCCACAGTGTTTCCTGCAGAAGTAAAATAATTTGCAAAAGTTGTTGCGGCAGTTGCAGAATCGGGATTGGCAGATGCTCCGGAACCGAAAGACACTTTAAAAATTCCTTCGGGTGTGTCGTCTGCTACTTGATAGAACACGTTATTTTCCAATTTTAATTCTCCTGCTTTAAATCTCTTATAGCTGTCTTCTCCAGATGACAACATTTCTATATCCACACCTTTTGCCCAGTTGTAAAAAATAGAGTTGTGATATTCGCCTCCGGCGTTATCGCGGAAAGTAACAGCTCTTTTTCCTGCTGCCGAACCTCTTCCCACATAAGTGGCATTATAAATATAAGGATGTGCATACGGCGTTCCGTCTTCAGGAGTTGTTCCTCCGTCGTGTTCTCCGCCGCGGTCACCGTTATCGGGTTCTTGAATGGCTACCCAATATTGCCCGTATCCTCTAAATCCTTCGTCATAATCAAAACAATCATCTCCGCAAAATGCCGTTACGGCGTGTTTTACTATTGGTTTTCCTCCAAAAAATTCAATACCGTCGTCTTGATTGGCTATTATTTCCACATATTCAATGGTAGTTCCCGAACCTACGCCTCCAAGTGTTAAGCCGTTAATTTCATTTCCCGCTCCAATATCCGTTCCTCCGTGACGAATAGATACGTATTTTAATATACCGCTGTTGTCGTTATCGTCATTTCCGCCGTATATTCCACGAGTTTCTGTAGTAGGAATTCCTTCTACGGCAGTTTCTCCCTGAGAAGAATTTAAGCGGGCTTTACCTAAAATAATAACTCCTCCCCATTGTCCTCTCGTGGTAACAGGTACCGAACCATCGAGCGGGTCATTTTCAAAGGTGAAAATAATAGGTTCTTCGGGTGTTCCTTCTGCTATAATCTTTCCGCCTCTGGCTACTATTAACGCCGACGCATTCGCTCCCGAACCCGATTTACCTTTAATTACCGTTCCGGGTTCTATGGTTAAGGTTTGTCCTTCATTCACAAAAACAAAACCGTCTAATATGTAAGTTTTGGTTTTATACCATGTGGTAGTACCGGTACCACTCCCGTCATCTTTCACCACAACCACATCATCAATCGGGTCATACTCGCAACTTCCGTCATACTTTGTGGCATCGGCATCGTAATTATTAGCCTTAGGATCGGTGCATCCTTTTTTTCCACAGGAAGAAATTAAGCTCATTCCTGCAATGGTTAATGACACTAAAAAAACTGTCTTTTTCATTTTTGTAATTTTTAATTTTTGTTTGGTGCAAAGAAAATATCGGAGGATTACTTTAGTTTAATCCTAATGTTAATAAATTATTAAAATGCGGCGGATTTAAAATAAATCAAAAACCTGAATTAGAATAAATTAAATAAACTTAACAATAGGATAATA
>CAZLMS010000195.1:0-4337 GCA_964560645.1 uncultured Flavobacteriales bacterium
GAAAGTAATTATTGAATAATTGTGTGGGAATCATACATAAAAGGATTTAAATCTTACCTTCAACTCGAAAAATCCTTATCAGAAAATTCGGTTCTTGCATACTTGTCTGACGTAGAAAAATTAAAAACCTTCGCTCAAAACGAACTGAACGGAAAGTCTATTTCCGATATATCTTACGAAGATTTAAGAAAATTTGTACATGCCATCGCCGAATTAGGCGTTTCTCCATATACTCAATCGAGAATTATCAGCGGCATTAAATCATTTTTTCGCTATCTGACCATAGAAAACTTAATAACGCAAAATCCCGCCTCCTTACTGGAAGTGCCTAAACTGGGCAGAAAACTCCCTGAAGTGCTTTCCGTTGAAGAAATCGACAAAATTGTTTCGGCTATTGACCATAGCACTCCCGAAGGGCAAAGAAACAGAGCCATCATAGAAACTCTATACAGTTGCGGATTACGGGTAAGTGAGTTGGTAAATTTAAAAATTTCAGACGTTTACTTCAACGAACAGTTTGTAAGAGTAATGGGAAAAGGCAGTAAAGAACGGATTGTGCCTATCGGCAATACGGCATTGAAATATATTCACATTTACTTGAAAGAAGTCCGGGTGCATTTAACAATAGACAAATCTTCTCAAGACATTGTTTTTTTGAATAGGCGAGGAAAAAAAATGACCCGCGTAATGATTTTTTATATTATTAAAGATTTATGTGCAAAAGCAGGAATCAAAAAGCAGGTAAGCCCTCATACTTTCAGGCACTCTTTTGCTACACATTTAATAGAAGGCGGTGCAGACATCAGAGCCGTGCAGGAAATGCTCGGACACGAATCCATTACTACCACCGAAATTTACACTCACCTCGACACTACCTATTTAAAAGACGTTGTAATGCAATATCATCCAAGAGCTTAGATATATGAAAAAATTTGTAATACGCGTATACGGAATCGGCATTTTAAACAATGCCGTATTGTTGTCGGAAGAAGTCGGTCAAGGTAAATACTTCACCAAATTTCCCGGCGGTGGGCTGGAATGGGGCGAAGGAACAATTCATTGTTTGGAACGGGAATTCAAAGAGGAGTTAGACATAGAAGTATGCGTAAAATCGCATTTATATACCACCGATTTTTTCTTGCAATCGGCATTTAACCCCGATGACCAAATCATCAGTATTTATTATTTGGTAGAATTTAAAAACCCTGCCAACGTATTGGAAAAAGTGAAACAACAAAACGGAAAAAAACTCGTGCCTCCCGTAGATGAGCATTTTATATGGAAGCCGCTAGCAGAACTTTCGGAAAGCGACGTCACATTTCCTGCCGACAAAAAAGTGGTTAGTTTGCTAAAAGACAAATACAGTTTTTCCGCTAAAGTGTAATATGAGTAATTCCTTTGGGAAATTTTTGCCCCAGTAAATTTTTTACGCTCCGGTAATGTTGCTCGTTTTGCACAAAATCAAAATGTTGCATATCTGCAATCAATATGCTTAAATCCAAATTTTTATAGAAAAAATCGAAATATTTTTCTTCAATACTTTTCAAATATTCGGGAGTAATTTTTGCCTCATACGGACGCCCTCTTTTACGAATGTTTTCCAATAGCTTTTCCACCGGATTGTGCAAATACAAAATTAAATCCGGACGACGAATGTTCGGGCGGATAATTTTAAACAACTTGAGAAAAAGGGTGTATTCGTCTTCTGCTAAATTGTTTTTGGCAAAAATGGTGCATTTATCTATAAAATAATCGGATATGATTTTTCTGTTGAATAAATCATTTTGGTTTATCATGTTTTTCAACTGGTTAAACCGCTCTGCCAAAAACGACATTTCCAAAGTAAATGCATATTTTTCGGGATTTTCGTAAAAAGAAGGCAGGAAAGGATTATCCGAAAACTCTTCTAAAATCAAATGCGTATTCCATTCTTGGGAAAGTTTGGTTGCCAACGTGGTTTTGCCGGCGCCGATATTCCCTTCAATTACTATGAAATCGTGTGGTGTCAAAGTTTGGTTACGGGTAATTTATCTTCACAAATTTCGGCTAATTCTTCGATGGTTTTACAAAAAACCGGATGAATATATTGAGGAATGATTTCTTGAAGCGGTTTTAACACAAAGTTTCGCAAATGTAATTTCGGATGAGGAATTTCAAGCGTTTTCGTTTGTAATACAAGGTCTTTTGCCAATAGTATGTCAATATCCAAAATCCGGGAAGTGTATGTTCCGTTTACGGATTTATGCGTTCTTCCCATCTGTTTTTCAATAGATTGAGTAATTTCTAAAACTTCTTCCGGATGTAAACGGCTTCTTACTACGACTGCGGAGTTAATAAAATCTTCCGCGTCAAAACCCCACGATTGACTTTTGTATAAGGACGACTTACAAACAATCTCACCTATTTGTATTTCAATTAAATCATAACTTTTCAAAATGGTATTTCTTACATCGCCCTTGTTGCCGCCTAATCCCAATACGTAATCAGTCATTGTGTGTATTTATCAATTGCCGGGCAAATTCGTCTATGTTCACTCCGTTAAAATTACCGGAACTCATTATCAACAAAACCGAATTTCTTAACGGCAATTCTTCTATATACCGGAACAAAGCATTACTGTCTTGAAAGACTTGTAAATTATCGCCTCCAAACGCCTGTTTTACTTCTTGAGGACTAATCTGTTCCAAACGTTTATGAGCTATGGTGTGAGGGTTGTAGTAAACAAATGCCTTATCTGCCTGAATCATACTGTTTTTATATTCCGATAAAAAGTTTTTGTTTAAACTGCTGAAAGTGTGCAACTCCATTACTGCTATCAATTCCTTGTCGGGGAATTGTTCTTTTACGGCTTGGGTGGTGGCTTTGAGCTTGGATGGAGAATGGGCAAAATCTTTAAAAACGGTAAGGTTAGCATTTTCTGCTATTTTTTCCAAGCGTTTTCCCGCTCCTTTAAACGACTGAATATGGGTTAAAAAGTCCTCATCTTTTATATCCAGAGCCTTACAAACATTCCATGCCGCACATATATTTTGCAAATTGTGTTTTCCAAAAACATGTAACGGATAGGTTTTATCTTTATGCATCAAATAAGTAACCCCGTTTCGGATTTCATATTCGGGCAAATCGTAGCCGGTCACTGAAATACGAGGGTTTCTGCCGGCTATTTTCACTAAATTATCGTCATGTTTGTAATAAAAAAGTTGCCCGCCGGGCTCTATGGTATCTATAAACTTTTCGAATTGTTGAACATAATTTTCAAAGGTCGGAAAAACGTTAATGTGGTCCCACGCAATGCCTGTTAAAACAGCCACATGAGGCCAGTACCAAAAAAATTTAGGTCGTAAATCCAAGGGTGAAGATAAATATTCATCACCTTCCAAAATAATAACTGGAGCATCAGACAGTTGCACCATTACATCAAAGCCTTGTATTTGCGCCCCCACCATAAAATCAAAATCTTTTCCCAAGTTCTTCAACACATGCAACACCATGGAGGTTATGCTGGTTTTACCGTGACTTCCGCCGATAACCACCCGCTTTTTGTTTTTCGATTGAGTGTAAATGTATTCGGGATAAGAATATATTTTAAGTCCTAATTCCATGGCTTTCAGCAGTTCCGGATTGTCTTTCCGGGCATGCATCCCTAAAATTACCGCATCTATGTCATCGGTGATTTTTTCAGGATTCCATCCCACAGATTCAGGGAGCAATCCGTGTTTTTCGAGTCTGGACTTAGCAGGGTCGAATATCTCGTCGTCCGAACCGCTTACTTGATAGCCTTTTTTGTGTAAGGCAATAGCCAAATTATGCATGGCACTTCCGCCTATGGCTATAAAATGCACTCTCATTGCTGAAGCGTTTTACCCCATTCCGCAGGGTTTTCCCTCCATTGTTGCAAAGTCTGCATCCGGTTTTGGGAGATATATTTTTTCGTCAATGCCATCTTAATAAGATGGTGGTAATCGGAAAGTGTGTAAAGCGGGCAATCTTTTTCTTCAAAATTTTGACGCGCCACATCAAAGTCGTAGGAAAAAACAGCTACCATTCCAACTACCTGTGCACCATTTTCTCGCAAGGCATCTACCGCTTGCAAACTGCTTTTTCCGGTGGAAACCAAATCTTCCAAAACAACCACTCTGCTTCCGGGTTTTATTTCTCCTTCTATTAAATTTCCTAAGCCGTGTTTTTTCGATTGAGAACGCACATAAGCAAAAGGAAGGTTTAACTTGTCGGCAGCTAATGCTCCGTGGGCTATTCCTCCGGTAGCCACTCCTACAATACTATCTGCTTGAGAATAATTGTTTCTTATTAATCTTGCAAAAGCATTTTTAATGGTG
>CAZLMS010000196.1:0-4312 GCA_964560645.1 uncultured Flavobacteriales bacterium
AATCTTACACTACGAATAAGAATTTGTTAAATCAATATTAAAAAAAGCACCTTTGTTTTCGTGTCTTTTTTGAGATTGTGTGATAATTAAATATGCCACATTTATCATATTTCTTAATTCACAGAGTTGCGGAGAAATTGTCGTATGATTATATAAATGTTCGGTTTCTTCATACAAGATTTTCAGCCGTTTTAATGCTCTTTGCAACCGTTCGTTGCTTCTTACAATTCCTACGTAGAAACTCATGATTTCTTTTACTTCTTTACTTGCCTGTGTAATAAGCACCAGTTCTCTCGGATTTGTTGTTCCCGAGGCATCCCACTCCGGAATATTTTCGCAATAAGAAATTTGTCGAATATGTTGAACAATATCGGTTGCTGCAAAATCGGCAAAGACCATTGCCTCGAGTAAAGAGTTGGATGCAAGCCTGTTTGCCCCGTGAAGTCCTGTGTTGGCACTTTCTCCTATGCAATACAAACGGTGAATAGAGGTTCGCCCGTGCAAATCGGTGGAAACCCCTCCGCATAAATAATGTGCGGCAGGAATCACGGGAATCTTGTCTTTTGCAGGATTTATGCCCACCGACAGGCATTTTTGGTAAATTTTAGGAAATTTCCTGCTCAATTCATCTTGAGGCAAATGAGTAGTGTCTAAATAAACAAATTTCAACCCGCGTTCCTTCATTTCCGCATCAATAGCCCTTGCTACAATGTCTCTGCTGGCTAAAGACCCTCTTTCATCATAGCGTTTTACAAAATCCTCGTTTTTATCGTTTTTCAATACCGCACCAAAACCTCTTACCGCTTCGGAAATCAAAAAAGCGGGATTTTCTTCGGGATGGTATAATGCCGTGGGATGAAATTGAACAAACTCCATATTTTCCACAAGTGCTTTTGCCCGGTAAGCCATTGCAATACCGTCTCCGGTGGCTATCAACGGATTGGTTGTAGTCGCATAAACTTGCCCTATTCCCCCTGTGGCGAGGACGGTTATTTTAGACAAAAAAGTGTATATCTTACGGCTTTGAAGGTCAAGCACGTAAGCTCCATAGCATTCTATATCGGTTCTTTTTCTCGAAACGGGTTCTCCTAAATGATGCTGGGTAAGTAAATCAACCGCAAATTGATTTTCAAGAAGTTTTATATTCTTGTGTTGCTTTACCTTTCGTAACAAACTCATTTCCGACTCTAATCCGGTGGAATCCTTGTGATGGACAATTCTGTGATGAGAATGTCCGCCTTCTTTGCCCAAGTCAAATTTTCCGGTTGAGGTTTTATCGAATCTTGCTCCAAACTGTTCCAGTTCCTTAATCATTTGTGGAGCTTTTTTCACCACAGCTTCCACTACTTCTCTTTTGTTAAGCCCGTCGCCGGCTTTAATGGTGTCTTCTATGTGTTTTTCATAATTGTCGTTTATAGAATCAAAAACGGCAGCAATACCACCCTGGGCATATTTGGTGTTAGATTCATCTAAAGAGGTTTTTGATATAACGGTAATGATTTTCTCCGGCATTAGCTCGGCAACTTTTGCAGCGAAAAAAAGCCCCCCAATTCCGGAACCGATAACCAATATATCCGTTCTTTTTCTCAAGATTTAACCGGATTATACGGAATGTTTTTCGAGAGCTCCAACATTCTTTGCATAGGAGCCAATGCTTTTAATCGAAGCTCTTCGTCCATGGTAATTTCCGGAAGTTCGTATTTCATGCACAAATATATTTTTTGCAACGTGTTGAGCTTCATATAAGCACATTCACTGCAAGCGCAAGTGTTTTCCTCGTAAGCGGGTGCCGGTATGATTTCTTTATGCGGAGCTGTTTTTTTCATTTCATGCAAAATACCGGCTTCGGTGGCTACAATAAATTTCTTGGCAGGGCTTTCTTTTACGTATTGTATGAGTTTTGAAGTAGAGCCGATAAACTTAGCTACTTTCAATATATGATTTTCACTTTCGGGATGGGCTATAATTTCGGCATCGGGATGTTCTTGGTGAAGGCGTAATATTTTATCTATCGAAAAAGCTTCATGAACCATACATGAACCTGTCCATAACAACATTTCCCGTCCGGTTTCTTTCATAAGGTATCGTCCCAGATTTACGTCCGGAGCAAATATTATCGGTCTGTTTTGGGGTATGGAATTGATAATTACCTCGGCATTGGAGCTGGTGCATATAATATCGCTCATGGCTTTTATTTCGGCAGAGCAATTGATGTATGAAACAACCAAATGGTCGGGATGCCGGCTTATAAATTCCTTAAATTCTTGTGGCGGACAGGAATCTGCCAGAGAACAACCGGCTTTTAAATCGGGAAGAACGACTTTTTTATCGGGATTGAGAATTTTTGCGGTTTCTGCCATAAAATGTACCCCTGAAAATACAATCATATCCGCATCGGTAGAAGCTGCCTTCCTACTTAAATCCAAACTGTCTCCGACAAAATCTGCAATTTCTTGAATATCGGGTGTTTGATAATAATGTGCTAAAATAACGGCATTTTTTTCCTTTTTCAATTTTTCAATTTCTGCTTCAATATTTTCCGGCTCGTCAGGAATATCTAAAAAGCCTTTTTCAAATAATTGTTTTTTTGCTGTCTCGATTATTTCCATACAGCAAAGTTACGCCATTTTCATGCAGAAACTCTATGGATGACAAATGCCATTTAACAGAAAAAATTTATATTTACGGAAATAATTTCATTTGATAAAAAAATCGCTCATATCAGGTTTCTTGATTATTTCTTTTTTTCCCGCGTTTTTAACGGCACAATCAACGTTTGATAAAAGGTTTTATTTGGTGGACAGCTTGGATGAAGCAGGCATTGTTCCACAAGAAAAAATGTTAATAGACAGCTGTTTAAACGTGTTTCATCAAGCAAAACACGATACGGAAAAAGTGGCGGCAATAAATTTTCTTGTAGAAGAGTTGTGGAACGATAATGTTTGGCCTAAATACAATTTTTGGCTCTATGATTTCCTCTCGGAAAAGTTAAAAGATACTACCGATACAAAACCCCAAGAAAAAGATTTTTACTTAAAATATTACTCTGCCGTATTAAATAATACCGGTTATTATTTTAAAACGCACGACCAATTAAACAAAGCTATTGAGTTTTACAATAAAAGTTTGAAAATTGATAAGCTACGTAACGACAAGCAATCAATGGCCTTAACTTACAATAACATTGCCGTAATCTATCTAAGCCTTGGAAAAATAGAAGACGCATTAAATTATTTATCACAAGCATTAAAATCTTATGAGAGTATTGACTACAAAGAAGGAATGTCTTTGGTGTACAACAATATAGGGGCAATTTACCAAAAACAAAACGATTATCAAAACGCCAAAAAATTCTATTTGAAATCCATACAAATAGATTCGGCTTTGAAAAGAATAAAACCGTTGATTTCTACTTACAGTAACTTGGGGTTAATTACCCTCGAGGAAAAAGATACGCTAAACGCCAAAAAAATTTTTTCCAAAGCTCTGAGTTTTGCCGATGAAACAAGCTATCTACAAGGAAAAGCACTAGTTTTAAATAATTTAGGCCTTTGTTACTTATCTGACCCGCCAAAAGATTCTGCATTGATTTGTTTTAAAAAAGCAAAAACATTATACGAACAAACCAACAACCCTTCTCGAGTTTCCTATTGTCAAATTCATATAGCAGAGTTTTTTCTTAAAAAACAACAACTTGCTCTTGCTCAAATGTATGCAGACAGTGCTTATACCATAGCCAAGCAAATAGGGTTTCCGGAGCTTATAGAGAAATCTGCAGGGGTTCTCAGGAAAGCTGCCGTGCTTAATGAAAACTGGCAAACAGCCTATAAAATGTTAGAAGAAGAATTCTTGATGCACGACAGTTTGTTAAATGAAAAAACCAAAAAATCAACAGAACTTCAGCTGGCTCAATATCAATACGAAAAACAAAAAGCAATAGAACAAAAAGAACATGAAAAAAAGTTGGAAATTGCTCGTAAAGAAAAGGAAAAACAACAAATTATTACCTATTTTGCTTCAAGCGGGCTACTCGCTGTGTTGATTTTTCTATGGTATTTATACACACGTTTTAAGATTATCAGAAAACAAAAAGAACAAATTTCGCTGCAAAAAGAAGAACTTGAAAAAGTATATACCTCATTGGAAGAACATCATAAGGAGATACAAGACAGTATTGTGTATTCTAAACGAATACAAGACATTATATTACCTGAAAAAGAACTACTCAACACCCATCTTCACAGCGGATTTATTTTATTCCAACCGAAAGATGTAGTTTCCGGAGATTTTTATTGGATGGAAGTTTTTAATA